>NZ_JACALO010000040.1:0-26971 GCF_030328185.1 Empedobacter sp. 225-1
TTAATACCAAAATCGTACAAAAAGAAAAACAGTACAAATACGAATATATGTACTGTTTAAAATAAAATTTTATTGGTTTAATCCTGTATCATTTTTTTCAGGACGTTACAGATTGAATTTATTTTAAATCAACTACTTCAAAAACCATATCTTGGTAATCATTAGCTTCATAAAAAATACCAATTTTATTTTTTGATATATTCGTTAAAACGGAATAAGCCGAAGAATTTGGTTCTATAGTTTTGAAAAAATTCCATGTTTTCGCTTGATCTCTACTTACTTTCAATCCCAGGTTTTTGACTATCTTTTGAATCATGCAAATTACTAAACACAATATCTTTTCCTAAAACCAATGTCGAAGCATTACAAGTTGGATCAATTAATTGTTCATCCATTTTAGAAGTCCATGTTTTTCCTTGATCTTTTGAGATAAATATTTTACGGAAACCAGCATTTTGAATGCGCGCATTTAACATCCAATTTTTGTTTCGTCAGCTTTTTCTGCAACACTCGAAATTCGTTCCCACGTTTTTCCATGATCTTTACTTCCGAATACGTAAACACCGTCTTTCAATCGAACCAATGTATTCAAAATCCAACCTTCTTTTGTGTATGCGCCACGACCAGAAGTAATGAATTTAAAATCTTTTTTCCATTCCGTTGGCGTAATTTGGTCCGTAATATCAACAGGTTTTGACCACGTTTCTCCATTGTCAGCACTTTTTACAAAATGTAATCGAAATTCATTTTTCGCAATTTTATGATTCATGTAATTGTAAAAAAGATAAATTTCTTTTGTCTTTTCATCCAAAACCATTGATACATCAGAAGCAGATTCTTGATCTGGAAAATCGATAACTCGCTTGATTGCTGACTATGTTTTTCCCTTGTCATCACTTTTCCTAATCACAATATTGATATTAGGATTGTAAAGTAAATCGCCACAATTTGGAACACGCTCGTCGATTGCCGCAATCAATATTCCTTTTGCTGATGTAATGATACTCTGAATGCGATAACATTTGACATCCGATTGATTTTTGATTGTAAATAAAACTTGTTTGTTGGTTTGGGCAAATCCCAGCGTATAAGCGAAGGAAAAAATGGCAAGTAGAATTTTTCTTTTTTGTCATGGTGTAAATTAACCGACAAGTTATTGATTTTTCAACGATTTGTGAAAATGAAAAGCCATCAAAACGAATTTTAATGGCTTTTTTTGAAATTAATTTTTAATCAGTTTCGCCGACGATTTTCGATTTTTAGCTTCAATGTCAAGAATGTAAATACCTTTTGGTAATTCTTTGATGTTAAATTGATGTATTGCTGAAAATTTTCCTGAAAATTCTTTGACCAACTTTCCTGATAAATCATAAATTTTTACTTTTTCTGAATTAATATTTAATGAAAAAGAGGAAGAAACTGGATTTGGAGTTACAGAGATTTTTTCTGAATTAACCTCAATATTATCTGTTGATAAATTTGCTTTTGCATTCCCGAAAATTCTAAATTCACCTGGATTTAGATTAACTGTAAATGATGAATTTGTATTGGTGACATTCAGCGTTGTTTCGTCCATCAAATTGTACCAATTTCCTGTAAATGGAAAAAGTGGCGCAATTGCTTGAGTGCTTGTTGTGAAGTTTGCAATAACAATTACCTCATATAAATCAGACGACGATAATAAATTATTTGTAATCTGAATACGCGGTTTTAAATCTCCAGATTTAATTGTATAATTATCAGTTTCGAAAACTTTGTTGTTTAATTTAAGACCAATAATTTTTGACCAAACTTCATAAACAGATTTTCTATCGGCATTTGTTAAGTAACCAATTTCGCTTGGAATAGGTTTTGGATTGGTGCGACATCCGTCATTATTTGTTCCATCTTCGCAATGATTGATCGAATAATCATATCCTAATTCTCCAAATTGCCACAACATTTTAGGACCAGGAATCGTAAATAGAACGGCACCTAAAGCTTTTTGTCTTTCTAAAGAAGTTTTTAAATCTTTTACATTATAAGTTCCTGATGATGCACCATATTGTAAATTCTTGTACATCATTCTTTCTTCATCATGACTTTCTGCGTAGGCAACCAAATGTTTTTTCGTAAAACCTTTTACAGTATGCTTCAACCAATCAAAGTTACTATCCGAAGCATATCCCATTGTATTTTGATTAAAATTATTAGTCGCTTTACCCCAAAGCATAATTCCTTTACCTTCGTTAATGCGATAATTCGCCCATTCTGTTTCCTCTTGTGCTGAACCATTATTTCCTAAATGTTCAAAAATGATGTAGGAATTCGGATCAATTGTCCATTGCATATCTGCATATTTTTTTAAAATTGCTACACGATCAGCCTGATATCCGTTTGTACAAGTTTCATCAGAAGGTGTACAATTTTGTGTAAATCCTTTTGTTAAATCCCATCTAAATCCATCAATTTTGAACTCTTCAATCCAATGTTTTAATGTACGTTGTACATAATTTTGAGTTGGTGTTAATTGATGATTTAAATCGTATCCAACATTGTAACTATGTTTTGAGGTTTGATTAACATAAGGATTTGTAGTAGTTGGTTCTCCAAAACCATCATTGTCGGGATCATTCATCCACATTCTAACCAACGGAGATCGACCATAAACATGATTTAAAGCAACATCTAAAATGATTGAAATTCCATTTTGATGACACAAATCGATGAACTCTTTCATTTTATCTGCTGGTCCATAAGCTTTATCCAAAGCAAGATGATAAGCTGTATTATAACCCCAAGAAATATTTCCTTCAAACTCCATTACGGGCATAACTTCGATTGCGTTGATGTTTAATTTTTTGAAATAATCAAAATCATCAATTAAAGATTGCCATGTTTTTGTCGAATTGAAATCACGAATTAATAATTCGTAAATCATCAAATTCTCTTTATTTGGGCGATTGAAATTTGAAACTTTCCAATTGTATTTTGCTTGATTTGTTTGTAAAACCGAAACTTCAAATTGTTGTCCAGTAGGATATACAGGCATATTTGGGTAAGTTGCTGCGGTAATATACGGATCATCATAAGGCGATAAAACTAAAGTCGAATAAGGATCTGCAGTTTTGATTCCATCACTTGTTCGATATTGAAACGTATAGATTTCACTTGCTTTAAGATTAGATAATTCAATCCAATATAAATCCTTGTTAGTAGTATCTCGATTCATCACATATTGATCAGAAAGTTGCCAATTATTGAAACTTCCGATTACATGAATGAACTCTTTTTGTGGAGCGTATAAAACCAAATATGCTTTTGTAAAATCATTATTCAAATAATTAATTCCTTCATGTAAATTAGATGGAATGGCTACATCTTTAACCGTTGGTTTGATATTAATTGTAAAAGATTTGCTTATTGTTTGACCATTAAAAGTTGCATTTAATGTATAATTCTGATTTTGTAAAATGGTATAATTTTTATCAAAAGAAGTTGAATTATTTAATGCATCAATTTGAGTTCCGTTAGCAGATAATGTCCAATTAGCAGATTTTGTAGCTATCGCTTTGATGTTAAAACTTGATCCTGAAGAAACATTTGTAATTGAATTTTCGAGCGGATTAGTTAAAGTAACTTTGAAAGAACCTACCGAAATAGAAAGATCCGTAGTTTGTTGTTTTCCATCTGCACTTCTAAAAACAACATCTATTGCTGTAATATTTTTAGAAGTATCAACTCCATAGAATTGATAAATAGATGTAGGGATTTCTAATTTGTAGGTTGATCCAGAAACGAAAGTTAATTTGGGTTGAGTGGTATTATTTCCCCAACTTTCAATTATATTTTCCCATTGTTTTCCATCAATAGTTACGCCTGTATGCGCATAAATATCTCCTGAATAATTGGCAAGACCTGTTCCTGTTTTATCGAAGTTTATTACAACTGCTTGGTTTGCTTCGGGTGGTGAAGGAGTTGTTGTAATTTGTGCTTTGGTAAAAGATATTACCATTAAAAGCATTAAAATAGATAGAATGTTTTTCATGTTTTGTGTAGTTTTAGAAAAAAGCCATTAAAAAACGTAATTGAATTTTAATGGCTTTTAAAAAATTATTTGTTGATGAGAAAAAATTTTATTGAGCTTCTACTGTATAAGTTTTCTTGTTGAAATTAGCTGTGATTTTATATTTCCCAGCTTTTATTTTGATGTTAGTACCGTCTTTGTCTGTTAATTCTCCTGCATTACTTGTACCACCAAAATTTGTTCCCCAATCATTATTTAAACGGAATTTAAATTCTCCATCTTTTAATGTTGTAGTAATAGTCCAAGCATCTAAAGTACCATCATAAGACAATTTTTGGTCTGGACCATCCCATCCGTTTGCTGTAGCGTCACCTACTAATCCCCAAGAATAATTATCTAATTTATAAGTTAGATTTGTTAAGTCCATAGTTATCTTGTAAGTACCGGCATCTACTGCGATGTTTTTACCTCCTTTTTCAAGTTTTCCATTAGATCCACCATAATCTAACTCCCATTTGTTGTCTTGACGGAATTTGATTTCACCAGCTTTTAAATCTGTATACGCTACAAATACATTTGTAACATCAGTTTTCCAAAATTGAACATCTGGCCCGTCCCAACCGTTAGGAGTAGCAGAACCAACAATACCCCAATTTGTAGATAAATCTGTTGGATATGGCGTTATTTTTAATATATTGACATTAGAAATTAATGGTTGAGAACCAGGAGTACCAACTGTTGATACAACTCGATATTCTAATTCACCTTCTTTAAAAGGTTCTAAACCTAAATCTGTAGAAATTAAATTTAATTCTTTAACCGTTACATCAGCCGTTGTAGCGGATGTAGAAGTTACTGTTTTAGCATTTTCGAAATTGTTTCCTGCTAAATCAATTTCTAATTCATATTTAGGTGGAGTGTTTACACCATAATTAGCAGCAGACCATTTGAACGTCATCGCAGTTGAAGCCGCATTTTCTTCTAATAATACAATCGAATTAGATGTTGGTGCTTCTACTACAGGCGCTACAAATGTTGAGGGATCTAATTGTATGATGTCTTCATCGTCATTACATGCGCTTAACGCAAAAACACTTGCACAAGCGAACGAAATATATTTTATAAAATTTTTCATCTTAGTAACCAGGATTTTGAGTTAAATTTTTGTTGATTGTAATTACATTAAATGGAATTGGATAAAGGCTTTTTGTTGCATCTACAGAAGTACCGTTTTGAACACCCCCTTTCCAAGGCCAATTGTAATTATTTGTAAACTTACTGAAACGAATTAAATCCGTTCTACGCGTTCCTTCCCAATACAATTCTCTTGATCTTTCAGCTAAAATGAAATCTAAGTTTAATTGTCCGTCAGTAATATTACCTGATGTATTTCCGTATGCACGAGTTCTTAATTGATTAACTAAATTCAATGCAGTTGCACGATCACCACCAGTTCCTCCACGTAAAACAGCTTCAGCATAGTTTAAATAGATTTCAGCTAAACGAATAATAGGAACATCAGTATCAGCAAATACAGCAGAAGGATCATTTCCTGCTGTTCCATTTGATTTTATATTAGAGAATTTCTGAACTGCATATCCTTGAGCAAAAGTACTTACACTTTCAATTTCATAACTTTGTCCATCTGTAAAAAACATTGCACGTTTATCTTTCCATGCAATAGGATTTCCTTCGGAATTAGTTTCTGAAATAGAGTTTGAGAACTGGTTAACTAATGCTTTTGTTGAACGAATACCTCCCCAGCCTTCATTAACACCATAATTATCATGTTGCATTTTTCCTCCAATAGCTGCTTTAATCAAAAATGTTGACCCTCCATATGTTTTAGAATAATTTCCATCAAAATTTAAAACAAAAATAGCCTCTTCTTGCGCACCATTTGTATCATTGTCTCCAAGAAATAATTCATCATATGCAGAACCATTTTTGTTAACATCATTTGTGTTAATTTTATAACCAGATTGTATTACCTGATTAGAATATGTGATAGCTTCTGTGTATTTTGCTTGACCAATCCAAGTTTCTGCATTTAAATATAAACGAGATAATAACGCTTGTGCAGCTGTTTTATCTACTCGACTATATTCATTTGAGCGACTATTTACTAAGTCAGTATCAATTGCTTTTAACTCAGACTCGATGAAAGAAAATATTTCTTGACGATTACTCTGTGTTGGTAATTCTGATGTAATTTCTGTTACCAAAGGTACGTTTCCATAAAAGTCCATTAAACTATAATAAGCATATGCTCTAATAAAACGTGCTTCAGCAATATACTGCTTAACTTCTTCAGATGTTTGAGCTAACGTTTCAGCATTCTTAATGTAGGAATTTGAAAATGAAACGGTTTGAGCTAATCTGTAATACATAGCCTCAACAAATGGGTTACTTGCACTCCAAGATATTGCATGCATATCTGGAACACCAACATCTCCCCAACCAATAATGGCTTCGTCTGTAGGTAAAACATTTACATTAAATAATAAACGTGTATATTGAGAAGCTCCTTCATCTATCCCTGAAATATCACTATCTCCATCTGGACCTTTTTGACCAGTTAAAGCTAAAGAAGCGTACACTTTTGCTAAACCAGATTTAGCAGTTGCTGGATCCTTAAAAACATCAAACTGTGTAAAAATATCTGGATCATTTGGTTTTAAATCCAAATCATCTTGACACGAAGAAATAGAGAATGCAAAAATTGCAGTTAATAAATATGTTGAAATTTTAAATTTTTTCATTGTTGTTTTCTTAGAAGTTAACATTTAAACCAAAGACAAATGTTCGTGGACGAGGATAAAATCTGTTATCAATTCCTCCAAACATCTCAGGATCTAATCCATTATAATTTGTAAATACAGCAACATTTTGAACAGCTCCGTAAAGACGAACATCCATTCCTTTGATGGCTTGTTTTAAATTATAACCTAATGTAATGTTATCAATTCGGAAGAAAGATGCATCTTGTACGTAATAATCACTCAATAAATTAGTATTTGTAATTGTTGAGAAACCTGCATTATAGTAATCAGTATGTACATTAGATAAATAGTTTTGCCCATTACCTGTAGCTTTCGCACTATATCCCTTTGCAGAAGCAACATTATTATAAGCATAATTCCCTAAACTTGCACGGGCTGTTGCTGATAAGTCCCAATTTTTATATCGGAAATATGTATTGAATCCCATTGTGATATCTGCATATGGACTTTTGTGAATATAACGATCTTTATCATTGATGATTCCATCTTTGTTTAAATCTTCGTAAGCACCTTCGATTGGTTTTCCGTTTACATCGTAAATTTGTTTGTACACATAGAAACTATATGGAGTATAATCTTCTCTATGAATTTGAATGTTATTTCCTGTTCCTCCGTCAATTCCTCCAACTAGATTATCAGTTGACAGGTTTTTAATTTTATTATCATTATATGCAATATTGTATCCAAATGACCAATCAATGTCTTTTGTTTTAATAATATCAGCATTGATACTAAATTCAACACCTTTATTTTCCATATCACCGATATTTTTATCGATCATACTTCCAAAATTAGTAAATGGATCTACGTATACTTTCGCAATTAAATCTTTCGTTTTCTTTTGATAGATATCTAAGCTACCATAAATACGATTTCTAAATAAAGCATAGTCAACACCAACATTTAATGTACTCGAAATTTCCCATTTTAGGTTTTCACTTAACGGATCTGGTCTATATGTTTGATAAAATGTTGAACCAAATTGATAATAAGCAGTTGATTGAGAAATTTTATAACGAGTCAAAAATTGGAAATTTCCTAATCCGTTTACGTTTCCAACTTCTCCGTAACCCACACGTAGTTTCAAATCACTAACAGTTGAATTACCTTTTAAGAACTCTTCATTCGAAATATTCCATGCAACTGCGACAGAAGGGAAATATCCCCAACGATCATTAGGATTTAATTTAGAAGAAGCATCTGCACGTAATGTACCTGTTAAAATGTATCGATTATCGAAATTATAGTTTACACGTCCGTAATATGATAACAAAGTAGAATGATCGCGATCCACAAATTCAAATTCAGGATTACCTTTTTGTTCTAATTCACTATCGTAACTATGGTTATATGTATTAAAATATTGATATCCATAACCAGCAACAACATTTACATTGTGTTTTCCAAAATCTTTGTTGAAAGTTAAGTAAGCGTCAAGTAATTTATTATAAAATTGTGCACTGAATGTTGTTTTTGATCCATCCCAATTTTGCTCTGATGAAGGTAAATTCTCTGTAGTTATTTTACGACCATTTGCATTAGAAATATCATAACCAAGATTAACAGTAGCAGTTACTGAAGGTAAAAAATGTAACTTATAATCCATTTTAGCATTTCCTACAAAACGACGAACTTCTGATGTGTCACTAACTTCATTGATTAACGCGACTGGGTTTGTAGGTGCTAAACCATTTCTGGTATTTCCAGAAGCCCAAGTGTGATAACCACCAAATAATGAATTTCCTGAATAAACTGATTGAGTTGGATCATATTCTAGAGCTGCACCAATTGCATCACGATTAGCAAAATCATTTTCAATGTATGATCCTCTTGCGTTAAAATCAAATTTTAAATGATTATCTAATAACGAAGGATTAAGATTAAAAGATGCAGTTGTACGATTAACATTATCTCCTTTCAAAATACCATCTTGATTTGTATTCGATACAGAAAAACGAGAAGGCATGTTTCCTCCAATATTTCCCATTGCACTAAGGCTATGATCAAAACCTATAGCAGTTCTATAAATTTCTTTTTGCCAATCTGTATTTGCATTTCCTAATTTAGCTACATCATCAGTTGTTCCAACAGATTTTACTAATTCACGGAACTGATCTGCATTCATCATCTGTATATAACCTTCAGGCTGATATACAGATGTGGTAGAATTATAACTAAATTTGAATTTTTTACCTTTTCCTTTTTTAGTTGTTATCATTACAACACCATTTGCAGCACGAGAACCGTAAATGGCAGTTGCCGAAGCATCTTTCAAAATAGTCATGGTTTCGATGTCATTCGGATTTAAGAAATCCAATGGATTTCGAGAACCTCCAATATTTACCTCTGATAATGGAACACCGTCGACTACATATAATGGTTGAGAGTTTAATGATAACGAACTATTACCACGAATGATAATATTTTGTCCATCACCAGGAGCACCACCGGCAGATGTAACAACAACACCAGCAATTTTTCCAGTCATTAATTCTTGTGCAGATGTAATCGATCCTTTGTTAAAATCCTCTGAATTCAATTGATTAACAGAACCTGTAACATCTTCTTTTTTCGCTGTACCATAGCCGATAACAACAACTTCTTTTAAGTTTTCGGTCGTTTTTCCTAAACGTAATTGCAATTGTGTTTGTCCAGCATATGTTATTTCTTGATCTTCGTAGCCAAAGTTGCTAATCACGATAATATCACCGTCATTCGCTTCTAAAGTAAAATTTCCTTGTTCATCAGAAATTGTAGATACTCCTGTTGTGATGTTCGAAACATCAGCACCAGCAAGAACTGCATTGTTTGTGCTATCATAAACTGTTCCTTTAACTGCAGTTTGTGCAGATAAAATCGCAGGGCTTGATAAAACTAATGCAAGAAGAGATTGTTTTAAAATCCTCATATATTTTCCGTTTTGTTTCGTTAATTTTTAATTTATATTTTTACTTCTCAATTTCAAATGTAAGTCCTTTAATTCATTGATTGTGTATGTTGTACACTTATAATAGTTACGAAAACGTTTTCGTGTTAATAAATAATTAAATTAATTGCTGAAGGATGTTAATATTTAATAAAAAAAACAGAAATTAGTCGAATACGATTGATGGTTTAGGTAGAAAGAAGATTATGAAAAAGAATTTGACTTTAAAACAGATTGCAAAAGAATTAGATGTTTCGATATCAACGGTTTCGAAGGCTTTAAAAAATAGTGATGAAATCAGTGAAGCTACACGAAATAAAATTCAAGCTTTCGCAAAATTATACAACTACAAACCAAATAATATTGCATTAAGTTTAAAGAATCGAAAGACGAAAACTATTGCCGTGATTATTCCCGAAATTGTGCACGATTTTTTCGCTATGGTAATTAGCGGTATCGAAAATTTAGCGAATCAATCAGGATACAATGTTTTAATATGTTTATCAAATGAGTCCTACGAACGAGAAGTAATTAATATGGAAATGCTTGCTTCTGGTAGTATAGATGGATTCGTCATTTCTCTTTCCAAAGAAACCCAAGCCAAAAAAGACTATCATCACATCAAAGAAATTATCAATCAAGGTATGCCAGTTGTAATGTTCGATCGTGTAACACGTGAGGTGTATACCGATAAAGTGATTATTGATGATGTCTTAGCGACACAAGAAGCGATACAATACTTTATCAGTAAAGGACGTAAGAAAATTGGGTTTATTACAACACCAGATTACATAAGTGTCGGAAGATTAAGAACAGAAGGCTATAAAAAAACATTGAAAGCAAATGGGATTGACGTTAACGAAAATTTGATTTTAAGAATAGAAGATGAAAGTCAATTGGACACTATGATTGATGATTTTTTCGAAAAAAATGAATTTGATGCTGTTATGGCAGTTAACGAATTGTATGCTGTAAAAGTGTTAAGAACAGCTCTTAAAAGAGGGATTAAAGTGCCAGAAGATTTACATTTAATCGCTTTTACTGATGGTGTAATATCCAAAAACTCAATACCAAGCATTTCTACAGTCAAACAAAATGCATTCAAAATGGGTGAGATAGCAGCCCGACTTTTAATTCAAAAATTAGAATCAGAAAACGAACACGAACATTATATAACCGAAGTTGTCGGAACAGAATTATTGCACCGAGAAACTACAACGTTTTAGTAAGTATTTTTAGGTTAAATAATTGTAACAGTTGCAATAATCCCAAAAAATTGTTTTAACATTGTAATCTAATCAAAACATATTTTTACTTCTCAAACCAAAAATATAGTTTTGATAAGCTGAAACGCTTATCGTAAATAATTAATAATAATTACGATAATGAAAAAGCGTAGATTAGGATTTCTTGAAATCTGGAATTTAAGTTTCGGATATTTAGGAGTTCAAATGGGATTTGCTTTGCAAAATGCAAATGCAAGCCGAATTTTAAGTTCTTTTGGAGCTGATGTACACGAATTGTCTTGGTTTTGGATTGTCGCTCCATTAATGGGATTGATTGTTCAACCGATCATCGGACATTATTCGGATAATACATGGTCTAAATTTGGACGTAGAAAACCTTACTTTTTAGTAGGAGCCCTATTGGCTTCTTTCGGATTAATCTTAATGCCACAAGCGGGTGCATTTACAGCATTATTGCCTGCTTTATGGATGGGTGCAGGATTTTTAATGATCATGGATGCTTCATTCAACATCGCAATGGAGCCTATGCGTGCGTTTGTAGCAGATATGTTACCTTCAGATCAGCGAACTTTAGGTTATTCTATTCAAACAGTTATTATTGGTTTAGGTGCTGTAATTGGTTCTTGGTTACCTTATGTTTTGAGCAATTGGTTTGGTGTTTCGAGCACGGCTGCGGAAGGAGAAATTCCTTTTCACTTGATTTTATCATTTATCATTGGAGCAATAGCAATTATCGTAACAGTTTTAATTACCATTTTTACTACAAAAGAATACACGCCAGAACAGTTAGAAGCATTTGAAAAGGCAGAAGGAAAAGAACCGATTGTAGAAGAAAAATCAAGTCTTTCTCAAATTTTTATAGATTTTGGGAATATGCCTACAACCATGAAACAATTAGGCTTGGTTCAATTTTTTACATGGTTTGCTTTATTCGGTATGTGGGTATATGCAACTCCTGCAATAGCACACCATGTATATGGTTTATCATTGAATGACACACATTCAGAAACCTATCAAAAAGCAGGAGATTGGGTTGGAATTATTTTCGGAGTTTACAACGGGATTTCAGCAATTTTTGCATTTTTCTTACCTTCAATTGCCTTAAAATTTGGTCGCAAAACAACCCATGCCATTTCTTTAATTTGTGGAGGTTTAGGATTAATTTCCATTTATTTTATTCATGATCCAAAATTATTAATCCTTTCCATGGTTGGAGTAGGAATCGCTTGGGCAAGTATTCTATCCATGCCATATGCGATTTTAGCAGGAGCAATTCCAGCCAAAAAAATGGGCGTTTACATGGGAATTTTTAATTTCTTTATCTGCATGCCTCAAATTGTCAACGCTCTATTGGGCGGACCTATAGTGAAATATATTTATAATGATAATCCAATCTACGCCATCGTAACAAGTGGAGTTGCTTTAATCATAGCTGCACTTTTTGTAACGCGTGTAAAAGATGTGGATGAACCAATCAAAGCATAATCATTTTGAAAACTAAAGCATTTATTTTCGATTTAGATGGTGTCATCGTAGACACTGCAAAGTACCATTATTTAGCATGGAAAAATTTAGCAAATAATTTGAATATCGATTTTACACACGATCATAACGAGTTGCTAAAAGGTGTTTCTCGTGTACGTTCCTTAGAAATTATCCTTGGATTAGGAAGTGTTCATGCATCAGATGAACAAAAAAACGAATGGTTAATTCAGAAGAACGAAGAATATTTAGGTTATATCAACAAAATGGACGATTCTGAAATTTTACCCGGAGTCATGAAAGTTTTAAACTTTCTGAAAGCAAATCATCAACCCATCATTTTAGGCTCTGCTTCTAAGAATGCACGACCAATTTTAGAAAAAGTAAATATTCTAAATTATTTTGATGATATCGTTGATGGAAATGACGTTACGAATGCCAAACCAGATCCAGAAGTTTTTATCGTTGGAGCTAAAAAAGCCAATCAACCAAATGAGAATTCAATCGTGTTCGAAGATTCTGTTGCAGGAATTCAAGCAGCAAATGTTGCAGGTATGACAAGCATAGGAATTGGAGATTCTTCGGTTTTGAATGAAGCCAACCATAATTTTAACAATTTTACAGAAATCACAGAAGAATTCTTAATGGAATTGATCAATCAATAAAACACAAACAACTTACAATACAATAAAAATGAATCAAGATTATATCATCCCGAATGCATGGTCAATTATCGAAGAAGGGTTTGAAAAAGATCGCGTAAAATCGTCTGAAAGTTTATTTTCTATCGGTAATGGAGCAATGGGACAACGTGCAAATTTCGAAGAATTTTATTCAGGTGATACGTTTCAAGGAAGTTACATCGCTGGAGTTTATTATCCTGATAAAACAAAAGTGGGATGGTGGAAAAACGGTTATCCAGAATATTTTGCAAAAGTGTTAAATGCACCAGTTTGGATCGGAATTAACATCGAAATTAATGGTGAACAATTTGATTTGAATACGTGTAAAGAAATCAAAAACTTTCGTCGTGAACTGAATATGAAAGAAGGTTTATTGGATCGTTCTTTTGTAGCTACTTTACCTTCTGGATTAGAAATTGAAGTGTTTGTTCGTCGTTTTCTTTCTGCTGATTTGGATGAATTAGGTGTGATAAAATATGATATCAAACCGTTGAACGGTGATGCGAAAATTGTTTTTAAACCTTATGTAGATGCTGGTGTAAAAAATGAAGATGCCAATTGGGAAGAAACATTTTGGGAGCCAATTTCGTCAGAAATAAAAGCTGAACAAGGTTTTGTACAAGCACAAACGTTTAAAACACACTTTAATGTGGTGACTTTTATGGAAAGTAAAATTTCTATTAATGGAAGTTATCAACAAGTCAAATCAATTTCCAATGTTAAAACGAATACAAAAGTTGAATTTACATATGAAGTTGAGGTTAAAACCAATGATACAGTAACCATTGAAAAATTTGGAGGTTATGTTGTTTCAACAAATCATTTCGAAAATGAATTGATTTCTGCTGCTGAAAAGGTTTTAGAACAAGCGAATAATTTAGGTTATGAACAATTGTTAATAAACCAAAAAGAGGCTTGGGCGAAGACTTGGGAAATGGCAGATATTACGATAGATGGTGATACGAAAGCACAACAAGGAATTCGTTTCAATATTTTTCAATTAAACCAGACATACTCAGGAAAAGACGCACGTTTAAATATCGGTCCAAAAGGATTTACAGGTGAAAAATACGGTGGATCTACCTATTGGGATACAGAAGCGTATTGCTTACCGTTTTATATGGTAACTAAAGATCAAAAAGTAGCACGAAATCTGTTAATGTATCGCTACAATCAATTGGATAAAGCGATAGAAAACGGAGCGAAATTAGGTTTCAATAAAGGAGCTGCATTGTATCCAATGGTTACGATGAACGGAGAAGAATGCCATAACGAATGGGAAATTACCTTCGAAGAAATTCATCGTAATGGAGCAATTGCTTTTGCGATTTACAATTATACTCGTTTTACGGGTGATGAGTCTTATATTCCTGAAGCTGGTTTAGAGGTTTTATTAGGAATTGCACGTTTCTGGAAACAGCGTGTTAATTGGTCAAATGACAAGAAACAATATGTCATGTTAGGAGTAACAGGACCTAACGAATATGAGAATAATGTGAATAATAACTTTCACTCAAATTATTGTGCGCAATGGTGTATGAATTATTTGATTGATCAAGTTGAAAATGTTAAAACAAATTATCCACAAGATTTTGAACGAATTGTCGCTAAAACAAATCTTACAGATACTGAGTTAGCAGAAATGAAAAATATTGCAGCAAATATCTATTTTCCATTTAGCGAAGAATTAGGAGTTTACTTGCAACAAGATGGTTTCTTGGACAAAGATTTAACACCTGTTTCTGAATTATCTAACGAAGAACGACCAATCAATCAAAAATGGTCGTGGGATCGTATTTTACGTTCAGCTTATATCAAACAAGCAGACGTTTTACAATCATTCTATTATTTCGAAGATCATTTTACAAAAGAGCAATTAGAAAAACATTTTGATTTCTACGAACCATTAACGGTTCACGAATCATCATTATCGCCTTGTGTTCACTCTATTCAAGCGGCAACGTTAGGAAGAATGAATCAAGCATATACCTTCTACTTGAGAACTTCTCGTTTAGATTTAGATGATTATAACAAAGAAGTTCACGAAGGATTACACATCACATCAATGGCAGGTACTTGGATGTCGATTGTAGAAGGATTTGGTGGAATGCGTGTTAAAAACGATCAATTATATTTTGAACCACGTTTACCAGAACAATGGAAAGGTTTTTCGTTTAAAATCAATTTCCGTAATCAAATCCTAAAAGTCAATGTAAATAAAGGAGAAACTACTTTCGAATTGGAAGGAACAAAGCCATTAGAGGTTTATGTTTTCGACCAAAAAGTTATTGTTCAGCCTTCAATTTAATAAAGGGAATTCAAATACCTTGAAGGCTTTGGCTTTCGAGGTATTTTTATTTAAGGTTATAAGTTTTAAGTGATGTGTTCTACGTTTTTTTTTGGAAAACGTATTTAAAGCCTTGACTTTTTTGATTCGTTTTTGTGTCAAGACTTCCCCAAAGGGCATATGAATTCATATAAAAGAATTTAAAATAGTCATGAATAAAAATGAATAATAAAAAATAAACAAAATGAAAAAACTATTCGTATTAACCTCTTTACTATCAAACTTTGCTTTTGCTCAAATACAAAAAGTAGAGCCCATGTTTTGGTGGAAAGGGATGAAAAATCCAGAAGTTCAAATTTTGGTTTACGGAAAAGATATCAGTAAATACAGTATTGAGTTATCGGATCAAATAAAGATCAAAGATATTCAGAAAACAGAAAATCCAAACTATGTTTTTGTAACGGTTAATACAAATGATGTAAACAAATCATCCTTCAAAATTAACATCAAAAACAAAAATAAAGTTGTTGATTCGTACACGTACGAGTTAAAAGATCGTCAGCCAAATTCTGCCAATCGTTCTTCTTTTACGTCAAAAGATGTGGTGTATTTAATCATGCCAGATCGTTTTGCAAACGGTGACGAAAGCAATGATTCGAAAAAAGTATTGACTGATAAAGCCAATCGTTCTATTCCAGATAGTAGACATGGTGGAGATTTGCGAGGAATTATTAATAATGTAGATTATATTCAAAATCTTGGGGCAACTGCAGTTTGGTTAACGCCTGTTAACGAGGATAACGAAAAACAACATTCGTATCATGGTTATGCACAGACAGATTTATATAAGATTGATGGACGTTACGGAACAAATGAAGATTATCGAGAACTTTCTCGTGAATTGAATAAACGTGGGATGTACTTAATTCAAGATTATGTAACCAATCATTGGGGAATTTCGCATTGGATGATTCAGGATTTACCATCGCAAGATTGGATTCACAAATTTCCAGGAGGAAAAGATGGTTTCCGTCGCTCAAATTATCGGACAACAACTCAGTTTGATAAAAATGCTTCGGAAATAGACAAAAAAGAAGCGTTAGACGGTTGGTTTGATTATACAATGCCAGACATGAATCAATCAAATCCTTTGGTATTAAATTATCTGACGCAAAATGCCATTTGGTGGATAGAATATGCAGAATTAGGCGGAATGCGTGTGGATACATATCCGTACAATAACAAAGAAGGAATGGCGAAATGGGTAAAAGCTATTACGACAGAATATCCTAATTTTAATATCGTAGGTGAAGCGTGGATGTATTCGCCAGCTCATATTTCGTATTGGCAAAAAGATTCGAAGATTGCTGAAATTGACAATTATAATTCACATTTGCCTTCTGTAATGGATTTTAATTTATTCTCAGAATTACCAAAAGCAATCAAAGAAGAAGAGTCTTGGGACAAAGGAATGATCAAATTGTACAATTCGTTTACAAATGACTTTTTATACCCAAATGTTAACAACATGTTTGTATTTATGGAAAATCACGATACAGAACGTTGGAACGAAATGATGAATGGTAATATTAATGATTATAAACTGGGGTTATCATTAATTTCTACTGTTCGTGGAATCCCGCAAGTGTATTATGGTTCTGAAATTGGTATGCGTGGCGATAAAAGTAAAGGGGATGCAGATATTCGTCGCGATTTTCCTGGTGGATGGAAAGCTGATCAGAAAAATGCTTTTACAAACGAAGGAAGAACTTTGGAGCAAAAACAATTTCACGATTTTACAGCAAAAGTTTTCAATTGGAGAAAAAATAAAGAAGTGATCCATTCAGGGAAAACAAAACATTATATGCCACAGCAAAATGTTTATGTATATTTTAGATACAACGAGAAAGAATCTGTAATGGTTGTTTTGAATGCAAATCCAGAAAAACAAACCTTCAAATTAGATCGATTTACAGAATCATTAGATGGAATTACTTCAGGTAAAGAGATTATTTCAGATAAAATATTTCCAATTAAATCAAGTGAAGAAATCTCAATTGATGGTAAAACTGCAATGATTATTGAACTTAAAAAGTAATAAGTCATCCTGAACTGCCGCACTGAGCATGTCGAAGTGCAGGATCACATAAAGGAGAGAATGAAAAACTGAAAACAGTTCAGCTCAACATGTAATTTATAGCTTTAAGCATTAGACGTAAAGCATAAAACAAACAAAAAATATAAAAACAAACACTATGAAAAACTTTAAGTTTATACTTGGTTTAGGGATCGCAATGATGAACATGGTTTATGGACAAGAATTGAAATCGCCAAATGGAAATTTTGTGATGGATTTCTCATTGTCAAAAGATGGAAAACCGACTTATCAATTAAAATATAAAGGAAAAGATGTAATCAATCCAAGTCATTTAGGATTTGAATTTAAAACGAAGCACAAAGAAATGGATTTCGCTGTCCAAGACCGAGTGGAAGACGATAAAGCAAAAGATATTGCGAACTTTTTATCAGGTTTTAAAATCATTGCTACCAAAACATTAACTTTCGACGAAACATGGCAACCAGTTTGGGGAGAAGTCGATAAAATCAGAAATAATTTTAACGAATTAGCGGTGACGGTTTCTCAGTCAAATACAGATCGTCAAATGATTATTCGTTTTCGCTTATTCAACGAAGGTTTAGGTTTCCGATACGAGTTTCCAGAACAAAAGAATTTGAAATATTTTGTCATCAAAGAAGAGCGTTCTCAATTCGCAATGGCAGGAGATCATACCGCTTTCTGGATTCCTGGAGATTACGATACACAAGAATACGATTATACAGAATCTAAATTAACAGAAATTAGAGGTTTATTTGATAAAGCATACATCGGAAATGCATCTCAACAAGCGTTCTCAAAAACAGGTGTACAAACAGCTCTGATGATGAAAGCAACAAATGGGCTTTACATCAACTTACACGAAGCGGCGTTGATTAATTATCCTGCAATGAGTTTAAATTTAGATGATAAAACATTAACATTTGAATCGTGGTTAACACCAGATGCTTTAGGTGATAAAGGGTATTTACAAGCACCTTTCAATACGCCTTGGCGTACAATTATTGCAAGTGACGATGCAAGAGAAGTAGCATTTAAAGGGCCACAATTAATTTATAATTTAAATGAACCTTCTAAAATCAAAGATACTTCTTGGATCAAACCAGTAAAATATATCGGTGTTTGGTGGGAAATGATTACAGGAAAAAGTTCTTGGGCTTATACAGATGAATTTCCAACTATACAATTAGGTGTAACAGATTATAAAAATGCGAAACCAAATGGAAAACATGCTGCGAATAACAAACATGTAAAAGAATATATTGATTTTGCTGCAGAGCACGGTTTTGATGCTGTTTTAGTAGAAGGTTGGAACGAAGGTTGGGAAGATTGGTTTGGAAATCATAAAGATTACGTATTCGATTTTTTAACACCTTATCCAGATTTTGATGTAAAAATGTTAAATGCTTATGCAAAATCAAAAGGTGTAAAAATTATGATGCACCACGAAACATCAGGGGCAATTCGAAACTACGAAAGACATTTGGACAAAGCCTATCAATTTATGAATAAGAATGGTTATACATCTGTAAAAAGTGGATATGTAGGAGATATCGTTCCTCGTGGAGATTATCATTACAGTCAAAATACCATCAATCATTATCAATATGCGATAGAAAAAGCGGCTGATTATAAAATTATGGTGAATGCACACGAGGCGGTTCGTCCTACTGGACTTGCACGTACATGGCCAAACTTAATCGGTAATGAATCTGCGCGTGGAACAGAATATCAAGCATTCGGAGGATCTAAACCAAATCACGTCACAATTTTACCATTTACACGTCTTTTAGGTGGACCAATGGATTATACACCGGGTATTTTCGAAATGGATGTGAAGAAATTAAATCCAAACAACCATTCGCATGTTAATTCTACAATAGCAAATCAGTTGGCTTTGTACGTGACAATGTATTCGCCTTTGCAAATGGCAGCTGATATTATCGAGCATTACAAACAATTTTCTGATGCATTTCAATTCATTAAAGATGTGCCTGTAGATTGGCAAGATTCTAACTATTTGGAAGCTGAACCAGGAAAATATTTAACAATTGCACGTAAAGATAAAAACTCAAACAACTGGTTTATTGGAAATGTGAATGGCGAAACGCCTCGATCAACGAAACTCAAATTAGATTTCTTAGAGAAAGGGAAAAAATACGAAGCAACAATTTATGCTGATGCAAAAGATGCGCATTACAAAACAAATCCTCAAGCCTATAAAATCGAAACAAAAAAGGTTGACGTAAAATCAGTTTTAGATTTAACATCTCAAGCTGGTG
Organism: Empedobacter sp. 225-1; assembly: GCF_030328185.1. Lineage (NCBI taxonomy): Bacteria > Pseudomonadati > Bacteroidota > Flavobacteriia > Flavobacteriales > Weeksellaceae > Empedobacter > Empedobacter sp. 225-1. The sequence goes on from NZ_JACALO010000040.1 coordinate 19,813, forward strand.
GAGGTTTTGCAATTAGTATTAAAGAGATTAAATAAATTTTAGACTTAAAAAGTTTTAAATTCTAATTTCACGTCATTTCGAGTGAATTTTCGAAATGATAATGGAGAAAATTTATATCGAGAAGTAAGATGTGAAAATTCGCCTAATTTCTCGATACGATTCTTATCAGAATCACTTGAAATGACGAATAGAAAGTAATCTTAAACTTGTTTCAAGATTATATAAAGAATGATGAGATGTTGAAATATGTTTAACATGACAAAACGGAAATTGTCATTCTGAGCTTGTTTAAGACTCATCTATAATGTTTAAAATCAGAATCAATGATTAAAAAAATAGTAAAACTTAGTTTATTTGCAGGTTTGTTTTTTACATCTTGTACAACCTCAAAAGTTGCAACTAATAAAGAAGTTAAATCATCACAAGAAAATGAATCAAGCCAAAAACAACCATTTGTTTGGAATGCAGCAAATGTTTATTTTTTATTGACAGATCGTTTCGAAAATGGAGATAAAACAAATGATGTAAACTACGGAAGGACAACCGAAACAGCAAAATTAAGAGGTTTCGAAGGCGGAGATTTTCGTGGAGTAATTAATAAAATTGAAGCTAATTATTTTACTGATTTAGGTGTAAACGCCATCTGGATGACGCCAATCGTGGAGCAAATTCATGGTTTTGTAGACGAAGGTCAAGGGAAAACGTATGGATTTCATGGTTATTGGACAAAAGATTGGACTTCAATTGATAAAAATTGGGGAACTGAAAAAGAGTTACAAGAATTAGTTGATAAAGCACATTCGAAAGGAATTCGTATTATGTTGGATGCGGTGATTAATCACACTGGTCCAGCGACAACTTCGGATGGTGTTTTTCCTTCGGATTGGGTTCGTGTTTCTCCTCAATGCACGTACGATTCCTATAAATCGACGATAGAATGTACGTTGGTGAAAAACTTACCAGATATTTTAACGGAATCCGAAAATGATGTTTTACTACCACCACAATTGTTAGCAAAATGGTCGAAAGAAGGTCGATTGGAGAAAGAAGTAGCAGAATTGAATGCTTTTTTTACAACATATAATTTACCAAAAGCACCGAAATATTATATCATGAAATGGCTTTCTGATTACATTAGAAAGTACGGAATTGATGGCTATCGTGTCGATACAGTAAAACATACAGAAGAAGATGTATGGAAGAAATTCAATGAGATTTGTCAAGATGCTTTTGAAGAATATAAAGCTGCAAATCCAACCAAAATATTAGATCAAAACAAGTTTTTCTTGTTAGGAGAAGTTTATAATTATTCGATTAATGATGCACAACAATTTCATTTTCCTGATCAAACAGTTAACTATTTCGAGAATGGATTTGATGCATTAATCAATTTCGATTTGCGCTCAACTCAAAAAGAATCCAATCAAACTGTTTTTGATCGATACAATGATATTCTTCAAAACAAAATGGAAGGGAAATCTGTAATGAGTTACATTACTTCCCATGACGATGGTTCGCCTTTCGATAAAAATCGTCAAAATCCTTGGGATGCAGGTACTCGATTGTTGTTGACACCTGGTATTTCGCAGATTTATTATGGTGACGAAACAGCTCGTCCATTAGAAGTTGTGGGCGTTGAAGGAGATGCTAATCTTCGTTCGAATATGAATTGGGAAAGTATCAAACCAAATTCAGAAACGGAATCATTATTGAAACATTACCAGAAATTAGGACAATTTAGACGAAATCATCCCGCAGTTGGGGCAGGAAATCAAACTGATTTACAAAATTCGCCGTATATTTTTACACGAAAATACAAGACAGATGATGTCGTTATTGGACTGGAAATGCCTATTGGTAAAAAGTCAATTAATGTGAGTTCGGTTTGGAAAGATGGAACTAAAGTTCGCGATGCATATTCAGGTGTTTCAGGAAAAGTTGTAAACGGAAATTTTGAAATGAATACAACTTTTGATATAGTATTATTAGAGAAAGTGAATTAATTTTTTACAAGAAATAGAAGATAAAAATGATAAAAAAAATAGCTGGTTTAATGTTGATAACGACTTTGTTTATGATAAGTTGCGAAAGCAAAAAAGAAACAAAGTCAGAGGATGTAAAATCTGAAATGAAAGAACAAGCCTTTGTCCCTTTTACAGCTGAGATGGCAGAAACGTCCGTTATTTATGAAGTGAATGTTCGTCAGTTTTCGCCAGAAGGAACTTTTGAAGCGGTAACAAAAGAAATTTCTAACATCAAAAAATTGGGAGTCAAAATCCTTTGGATTATGCCGATTCATCCGATTGGAGAAGAGAATAGAAAAGAAGGTTTAGGTTCATATTATTCGATCAAAGATTATAGAGGAATTAATCCAGAATTTGGGAATGCCGAAGATTTCAAGAAATTGGTTGATGAAGCGCACAAAAATGGCATGTATGTTATTTTAGATTGGGTCGCGAATCACACAGCTTGGGATCATCCTTGGGTAAAACAACACCCCGATTGGTACGAACAAGATAAGAATGGAAAAATGCATTCTCCTTATGATTGGACAGATGTTGTAGCGTTGAATTTCGAAAACAAAGAAATGCGCAAACAGATGATTGCTGATATGAAATATTGGTTAGATGATTTCAAAATCGATGGTTTCCGTTGCGATATGGCACATGAAGTGCCAACTGATTTTTGGGAAGAAGCGAAACCGAAATTGGCAAGTGATCGCGAGATATTTATGTTAGGTGAAACAGAAAATCCAGATCTTTTAGTAAACGCTTTTGACGCGGCTTATGGATGGGAAATTCATCATATTATGAATGATATCGCCAAAGGTAAAAAGAATGTTTCTGCGATTGATGCATACATGGATTCGATTCCAAAAAAATGGCAAGCAGATGATTATAAATTATTATTCACATCAAACCACGACGAAAATTCTTGGGCAGGAACAGAGTATGAAAGAATGGGTGATGCAGTTGAAACTTTTGCCGTTTTAACGTACACCTTGCCTGGAATCCCGTTGATTTATAATGGACAAGAAGAAGATTTCAGTCGTCGACTAAAATTCTTTGTAAAAGATTCGATTGATCGTAATCCAACTGCAAAAATGAGAGGTGTTTACGAAAAATTAGGAGAATTAAAAGTAACAAATGAAGCCTTTAATGGAGCGAAAAAAGCAGCTTCTTACGAACGATTAAAAACATCTGATGATAAATCTATTTTAGCTTTCAAACGAAAGAAAAATACAACAGAAGCTTATTTTGTGGCAAATTTAACAAAGTCGGAAAAAGAAGTTACAGTTCCAATTAACGGAATTTATAAAAACTTTATGAACAATGAAGATGTACCATTTGATGCGACAACTAAACTGAAATTAAAACCGTGGGAATATCTTATTCTCGTTCAGAAGAAAAAATAAACTCTTAAATGCTGGTTAAATTTTTAATCAGCATTTTTTATGGTATAATGCTTGTTGATAAACGTTTAAAATCAAAATTATGAAAAAAATAGTTTTATCATTACTCGCTATTTTTAGTTTAGTTTTAACTGCATGCGAATCAAAAAAATCTACTGAAAATGATATTATTTCGAGTAAATCGGAAGCGCCTGAGCAGCCTATCGTTATGGAAAGCGATATAGTGAATGGATCAGATTCATCGAATTCATCGAACTCTTATGTCATTTTACAAGATGATGGTCAACAAAAAAACGTAAATATTGATTCAAATGAAATGGTCGTTTCAGCGAACAATTTACCTGTAAATGTGCAGAATTTTCTTGCACAAAATTTCGGAAATCTCAAATTGTTGAATGCTATAAAAGAAGTTGAACGCAACATCACAACATATAATATTCAATTAAAAGATGGAACAAAATTAGAATTTTCAGATAATGGACAATGGATAGAAGTGAAGAATGGGTTAGGAAAAGCAATTCCAACCAATTTTTTTCCTGAAAAAATAAAAAGTTATCTTGAAAAAAATAATCTAAAAAGTCCTATTAAAAAGATTGAACGAGATAAAAAAGATGGTTCTTACGAAGTAGAATTTTTACAATCAAAACAAACATTGAAATTCAATTCGCACGGAAATTTCATCAAAATTGATTAATCCTATAAAACCTTGTCTACGGATGAGTTTTTTTTATTTTAAGTAATTTAAAATCACGCTATTTTTCTTACCAATATTTCGTAATTATCAATATATTTATAAGAGAAAAAATCAACCAAAATGGATAAAAAATATTTGAGATCGTTAATCTTTAGACATCTTGATGGTTTGGTAACTGCACCGATATTGAATGTTTTAGCGAGCAAAGGTGTGTTGCATTATATTGTCGAACATAAAACGATGTTATTGGATCAGCTAACAAAAGAATTTCAAGCAAACGAAGGATATTTAAATGTTGCTTTGCGTGTGTTGGCTTCTCAAAATATGTTAGAGTATACGGTAAATAATGAACAAAAAATTGTCGAAATTCAAACCAATAAATATTCAGACAGAGCATTTACAAATTTTGATATTTACCATGATTTAGGTGTTTTTTTAGCTGAAGATGAAGTGATTCATCAACATGATTTTTCGGAAGAATTTTGTAAAAAATGGATCAAGTTATTTGATAAGTACAAAACATATTTACTGACAAGTGATAACGAAGAGTTTCTTGAAAAACCATTGCATTATCAAATTACAAAACATATCGAAGGAGCTTTGGTTGGACCTATCATTGTTCGAATGGGAATGAGCGGTTTGTTTCATAAATATTTTATGGAAGCTTCTTTCAATCCAGATGAATTTCATAAAAATCCACAAACATTTGAAAAAATATTGGAGCGACTTGCCGAATTAGGTTGGTTTTCAAAACACGAGAAGAATTATAAATTTACTGAAACAGGCTTGTTTTTTGCACGTAGAGCAACATCTTACGGTGTTACTGTATCGTATTTGCCAATGTTTGCAAAATTGAACGATTTACTATTTGGTTCGCCAACGAAATTGAGAGAGATTACAGAAGGCGAAGATGAGCAACATGTTAATCGCGAAATGAATGTTTGGGGTAGTGGAGGTGCACATTCTACTTATTTTAAAGTGATAGATGAGTTTATTGCCGAGATTTTTAATCGTCCTATCGAAGAACAACCAAAAGGTATTTTGGATATGGGATGTGGAAATGGTGCATTATTACAGCATTTGTATGATGTGATAGAGCGACAAACATTGCGAGGAAAACATTTGGATGAATACCCTTTATTTTTAGTTGGTGCAGATTATAATCAAGCAGCATTGAAAGTAACGCGTGCTAATTTAATTAAAAATGATATTTGGGCAAAAGTGATTTGGGGCGATATCGGTGATCCAGATCGATTGGCGACTGATTTAAAAGAGGATTATTCTATTGAGTTGAGTGATTTGTTGAACATTAGAACATTTTTAGATCATAATAGAATTTGGGAAGATGTAAAAGAAGTTAAAATAGATAGAATCAGTACGTCCACTGGTGCATTTGCTTTTAGAGGTAAACGTTTGTCGAATAACGATGTGGAACAGAATTTATTGAATCATCTCAAAAAATGGGCGCCTTATGTTGATAAGTTTGGATTATTGTTAATCGAGTTGCATACAATTGCTCCAGATTTAACAGCAAGAAATTTAGGAAATACACCTGCAACAGCTTATGATGCAACGCATGGTTTTTCGGATCAATATATTGTCGAGGTTGATGTTTTTCATCGCATTTGTCAAGAAACTGGATTAATGCCTGATAAAACATTGTTTAAAAAATACCCAAATAACGAATTGGCAACTGTTAGTATCAATTTACTTAAACGATAGTTTTGAATGAATAGCATAAAAAAGCTCAGCATTTGCTGAGCTTTTCTGGTTAGCTTTGTGTCAATGAATTAGTTCAGGGTTATTTTTGCTTGACTAATTTTAAATCCATTTTCGTAAACATTGAAAGTATAAACTCCTTTTTGGAATTCTTCATTTTCCCAATCAAATGTAATATTTTTTACTTGCCCATTTGTGTAATTGAAACTAATTGCATCAGAGAAATCAACTGTATCTCCAGATCTTAATTCAATTTGTCCACCTTGTGCATTTCCGTATCTACCTAACGTTCCATCAGGATTATAGATGGCAACATATAATTTTTTGTCTCCAGATTCTGTTCTCGAATTGCGATCTACATCAAAAGAAACACGAATTTTATCAATACGTTTTGCACGTGTTTTTTCAACTTCTTTTCCACTACTTCTTACTCGGATACCTTTAATTTGTTGATTTGAAACAGATAAAGTCGAACTTAATTCATTAATTTTTCCTTTCGAAATAGCGTTATCTTTTTGGCGAACGTTTTTCTCTGTTTGGTAGTTATACGTTAATTCTTTGTTGTTTTCTCTTAAATTATTATTATCTGTTGTTAATGCAGAATTTTTATTGTTTAAATCTTCAACATTACGTACAAGAATTGCATTTTCTTTTTGTAAACGAGCAACTTCTGACTTATAATTTTTTACACTACCTTCTAAATCGTTAATCATCTTACGTGCACGATTCATTTCTTCTGCTGTAGGATTGTCTTTTTCTAAGATTTCTTGAATATCTTGATTCTTTAATTGAATCATATTTTCTTTATCGCCTAACAAATTGTTACGATCCTCTATACGCGCTTTGTATTGCGTGTAATCGTTTAAGATAGAATCATATTGTCTACGAATTTGATCTTTTTGATTGGTTTCATTTTTAAGGATTTGAGAGTTTAAAGAGTCATTTTTTTCAAGGTTTCCTATTTGATTTGCTTGATAAATATTATATCCAACACTACCAGCTAATAAGATTCCCGCTAAAGCTAAAGGAATTACTAAACCATTTTTTCCTTTGTTTGTGGGTTGATTGTTATCTTCTAATCCTTGCATACGAATTATTATTAAAGGTTAATTGTTTTTTTATTGTTTGTAGTGATAAGAAATTATGATGCCAAAAATTGTAAATGTTATGAAATGAAGCATTTTTTAACAGTTTTTTTCTCTTTTTAGACCGAAAATGAATAATTGTACAGATTTTTATTCTAAACAAATCATAAAAAAAGAAGCTGTCTCAAAACTAGACAGCTTCTTTTTTTTGCTTTTTAGAATACATATGTTCTTGTATAGTTGGATTTT
>NZ_JACALO010000041.1:0-26819 GCF_030328185.1 Empedobacter sp. 225-1
AATTTCTTTTACAACATTCAACTTAAAAGACATACTGTAATCGCGCTGAGTACGTTTGACATAATTGCTTCTTTCTTTCATAATAACGATTTCTTTTTTGTATCGCTATTTCAGGACGGGACATCTTAATAAATAAAAAAATCTCGCAATTGCGAGATTTTTTTTATTTATTCATTTGTTTTAGAATAGACAATGTTTTTTTATCTGTCTGATCTGCATAAAAAAACTTCAACACATCTTTGATAATTTTCTCTTTTGGAGCGATGAAGTTAAATAAAGTCAAGCTCGATTTTAGTTTCATTGCATCATTTTTTCCAAAAATTAATTGAGGAATAACTCCTTTATGACGCATTAATAGTACAGACAAAACTTCTAAATAATTTTCCCAAAGTTCTTCATCCTTCACAAAAGCTCTCGCTTCTTCTTTTGAAGAAATCGAAAACTCTAATGACGAATCACTCGAACCTAAACCAGCAAGTTGAGGAAACATAAAAACCATCCAATTCGTTTGCTTTTTCCCGGCATGAACTTCCATCAAAATTTCGTCGTACACAAAGCTTTGTGCATCATGAAATCGTTTCAAATTAAATTTATCGTTTGGATCTTTTTGTTTGATTAAATCTCCTATTTTCATCTTTTATTTACTAAAATAAGGAAGCAAAGATAAATCTTAATTTAGTAACAAACTTATAATTATATTAGACAATATTTATTATTTTTATTTTTCTATTCAACTAATTATGAAATTTCACTTAAAAAACTTATCACTTCTACTTCTCCTATTTTTAATTACCAATTCTTGTCAATTTTATAGCAATACAAAAGAATACAAAAAAAGCGCTGTTGTATTTATGGACAACATTATGAATGGCAAGATTGATGAAAACATTGATTTATTTGCTTTAGAACATGAAGGAATGAAAAACATGGATAAAAATGTTTTGAACGAAGGTCTGTATCAATTCAGAACTGATATGATATCCCAATACGGAAAAGAGGTGGAATTTACTTTTTTAGGCGCAAATAAACATTATTCGACCAACAACAATACTATTCCAAATTCTACAAATGTTAATATATTATTTCAGAATGATAAAAATTATGGTATTATAAAATTCATTTACGATGATAATACCAAGAAAGTTTTAAATGTAAGTCCAGAATTTTCTAATCAACCTCTGCCTTCAATGGTGTTATTTTATGCTGTTGCAATTATAGGTTTAGCGATTCCTATTTTTAATATTTATGTGTTTAATATGATCAGAAAAAGTCAATTAAAACTTAAATGGTTAAAATATATTGCTTTAATATTTTTAAATTTTCCGACTATTAAATATGCGCCATTAGATGGTTTTGATTTTCAGTTTTTTAATTTTCAGTTGCTTGGTTATGGTTTCAACTTTGCATCAATCTTTTCTACTTTAGCAATTGCCTTACCAATCGGTGCGATTTATTGGTTTTGGAAATTAAAGAAGATTCAAAAAGAACAAGAATACAATCAATTCGCTGAACAATTGATAAATGAATAAAAAAAATGCCTCATCAATCATGAGGCATTTTTTCTATATTTATTTTATACAATAATTACATTCTTTCTGGAACACCTATTCCTAATAAACGTAACGAATTTTGAATTGTATTGGCAACCCATTGAGAAAGATACAAACGGAAATTTTTCACATTTTCATCTTCATTTTTCAAGATTGGATTATTTTGGTAGAACGAGTTAAATAATTTCACCAATTCGTACACATAATTCGCAATCAACGCTGGACTCATTTCCACAGCTGCTTTATTAATCGTATCTTCAAAATCATATAATGCACGAATAATTTCTTTTTCTGCATCATTCAATTGAATAGAATTTGCATCAAACTCTTTTGGAGATTCTTTTCTCAACAATGATTGAATACGTGCAAACGTATATTGAATAAATGGTCCTGTATTACCATTAAAATCTACTGATTCTTTTGGATCAAATAAAATACGTTTCTTCGGATCTACTTTCAAAATATAATATTTCAAAGCTCCCATCGCAATTGTTTCGTACAATTCAGCTTTTTCATCTTCCGATAAGCCATCCAATTTACCTAACTCTTCCGAAATTTCTTTGGCTGTTATGTATACATCTTCCATCAATTCGTCCGCGTCGACAACTGTACCTTCACGAGATTTCATTTTACCATTTGGTAAATCAACCATTCCGTATGATAAATGATGTAAAGCATCTGCCCAAGAAAAACCTAATTTTTTAAGGATTAAGAATAAAACTTTGAAGTGATAATCTTGCTCATTTCCTACAACATACGTCAATTCTTCTAACGTTGGATTGTTCTTGAAACGCTCTACAGCAGTTCCTAAATCTTGTGTTATATAAACTGAAGTTCCATCTGAACGTAAAACTAATTTCTCATCCAAACCATCTTCAGTCAAATCAATCCAAACAGAACCGTCATCTTTTTTGAAGAAAACACCTTTGTTTAAACCTTCTTCAACAATATCTTTACCTAAAATATACGTATTTGATTCGTATAAATATTCGTCAAAAGCAACCCCAAGACGTTTGTATGTTTTCGCAAAACCATCGTACACCCAACCATTCATCGTTTGCCATAGCTCAATCACTTTCGGATCATGTGCTTCCCATTGGCGCAACATTTTTTGAGCTTCTAAAAAAATTGGAGCCTCCTTTTTTGCTTCTTCTTCCGTTTTTCCTTGCGCTACCAATGCTTTGATCTCTTCGCGGTAATGTTTATCAAATTCTACATAATATTTTCCAACCAAATGATCGCCTTTCATATTTGTAGATTCTGGTGTTTCATCATTTCCAAATTTTTCCCATGCAATCATCGATTTACAAATGTGAATCCCACGATCGTTGATAATTTGTGTTTTGATCACATTATTTCCTGCCGCTTCTATAATTTGAGCAACCGAAAAACCTAACAAATTATTACGAACATGTCCTAAATGCAGCGGTTTGTTTGTATTTGGAGAAGAATATTCTACCATCACAGTTCTCGAATTCTCGTCAACTTTCGTAATTCCGAATGTAGCGTTTTGAGCATTTTGAGCAAAATTTTCTAAAAAATCTACAGAATTTAAGCTCATATTCAAGAAACCTTTTACAACATTAAATGCTGTAATTTTATTATTTTCGACCAAATTTTCACCGATTTTAGTACCGATATCTTCTGGTTTACCTTTCAAAGTTCTAATTAATGGGAAAACAACTAATGTATAATCACCTTCAAATTCTTTCCTTGTAAACTGAATTTCAACAGATTCTGGGTTAATTTGATAAACGTTTTGAATCGCTTCTAAAACATTCTGTGTGATGTATTGTTTTAAACTCATTTTATTCCTTTTTACTTAATCGAAATGCAAAAGTACAAAGATTAGACGAATTTAAACGGATTGCTCATTGAGTTTTTAAGAATTCATCAAGAAAACTTATCTTTGCCAAATGAAAGCTACATTCGCGGATTTCGAATTAACAAAACAATTGAATTCAGCTTTAGAAAAGTTGAATATCACAACCCCTACTCCAATACAAGAAAAATCGTTCAGACCGATTCTTTCTGGACGTGATATAATGGGTATTGCACAAACAGGTACAGGTAAAACATTGGCTTATTTATTGCCTTTGCTGAATACCTATCAATTTTCTAAAACAAATCAACCAAAGATTGTTATTCTGGTTCCGACTCGCGAATTAGTGGTTCAGGTGACTGATATTTTAGAACAATTAACTGAGTTTATCAATGTTCGTGTGCTTGGTATTTATGGAGGTGTTAACATTAACACACAAAAATTATTGGTCTACGAAGGTGTCGATATTTTGGTTGGAACACCAGGACGTGTATTGGATTTAGCGATTGACAATATTTTATCATTCAAAGAAATGAAAAAATTAGTGGTGGATGAATTTGACGAAATGTTAAGTTTAGGTTTTCGCCCGCAATTGATTCATTTGTTTACCATGATGAGTGATAAACGTCAAAACATTCTATTTTCTGCAACAATGACTGATCAAGTTGATGATATGTTGCATGAATACTTTAAAAATCCTGTCGAAATTTCTTTAGCTCGTTCGGGAACACCATTAGAAAAAATAGCTCAAGCAGCTATTGCAGTAGAAAACTTCAATACGAAATTAAATTTAGTTAGCTATCAATTAGAAGATAAAGCAAAATTTGAAAAAGTTTTGATTTTTGCAAACAATAAGAAACATGCAGATTTAATCTTTAATCATTTAGACGAAATTTATCCTGATGAATTTGGTGTTATACATTCGAATAAATCGCAAAATTATCGTTTGAGAACGATGGAAGCTTTTTCTCGAGATGAATATCGTGGTATTATTACAACTGATATTATGGCGCGTGGATTAGATATTCCTGATGTAACCCATGTTATCAACTTTGAAATTCCTGATGTACCAGAACAATATATTCATCGAATTGGACGTACAGGTCGTGCAGATAAAAAAGGTGAAGCTATTTCTTATTTTTCTGAAAAAGAAATTGAACGATTAGATGCTATTGAAGAATTGATGAACAAAGAGATTGATGTACTTCCCTTCCCTGAAGACAAAGTGAAAATTAATCCTGTAAAACGTGAATTCGAAAAAGAAGTTGTAAAAATGAAAGCGCTTACAACTGTAAAAATTGAAGAGCGTGGCGCTGCTTTTCACGAGAAAAAAGATAAAAATAAAAAGGTGAATTTAGGTGGTCCTACAAAACGTAAGCCACCAAAATCTAAACCTAAAAATCGTGGTCAGCAAAAACAAAAAGCAAAAGCACGTAAAAAAGGAAAATAATAGAAAAGCGACCAATAGGTCGCTTTTCTTATTTTAAAATCTGTTTGAATTTTGATTTAAATTTGGCTATTTTTGGTCCAACTACAGCCGAACAATAAGGCTGATCGGGATTTTCGTTATAATAACCTTGGTGATAATCTTCGGCTGGCCAAAATTGATCTAAAGGCTCAATTGTTGTAACGAATTTATCCTCATATAAAGTTCCGTTATCGAACTTCTTCAACGAATTTTCTGCTTGTTTTTTCTGTTCTTCTGATGTGTAAAAAATACTCGAACGATATTGTGTACCAACATCATTTCCTTGTCTATTTAATTGCGTTGGATTATGAATATTCCAAAAAATTTCTAATAATTCTTCATACGAAATGACTTCATTATCAAAAGTTACTTCAACTACCTCAGCATGATTGGTTTCTGTATCGCAAACTTGACGATAAGTTGGATTTTCTACATCGCCTCCTGCGAATCCAGAAATAGCCTTCTCAACTCCATTGATCGAATTAAATATTCCTTCGACACACCAAAAACAACCAGCTCCTAAAACTGCTACTTCTTTACTCATAAATAAAGGGTTATTAATTATTAATCTACAATAATGTGCACAAAATTTACAACTTATTGTATAATTTTAAATACAAAACGTTCAGAATTTTCATTCTGAACGTTTATCAAATATACAATTATATTTATATCATTCAATCCAATAAGAACACTAATCTTTTGTGGTCTCTAAATCGAAGCCCCAATCAATTCCTTTCTTAACGAATTAAACCACTGAAATTAAATGATTTAAAAAATGTGTTTTTGTCGAGGGTGAGATTTAGGGGGATTTTTGGATAAATTGGTATTCTATAAAGAGTCCTCTATTTCGTTTACAAATATAGGAAAAAACATCAAAAAGAATCTATAGTTATTACGTTACACCCACATTATTTTTAGCTATTATTAATTGATGTAAATAGCGGGCTTTTAATTCAAAAAATTTTAAAATACAACATTTATATATTTGATTATCAGAAGAATTATTTCAATTTTCAAAAATTAATTTATATTATTAACATTGAGTATTAAAACCCAGCATTTAAGACCATTTCTGAGCAACTACGTTCAAGTAAATAATGTATGATTCTTTGCTAATATATTCAAGAAAGCATTGGTGGTCTCGCATTGGTGATATCTCAACTGGAGCAAACGATTTTTCACCATTCATACTTATAGCTATTTTTTGATTTAATTGCAGTTCTATATTTATTATCTGGTTAAGATAATTATATGTGGAATTAATGTCCCCAGTTGAAGCAAGATGAGCATGGGTATAACCATCATCATCAATCTCAATACTATAGTACATATCTTCTGTTTTAGAGTATTCAAAAAATTTTAAAACTAAATCATCATAAAATAAAACATCTGATGTGTCTTTAAAATTTATAGTTACAACCGTAATATAATTTCTTGAAGTTTTAGATTCAAATTCTTTAATAATTTTGACTGGTTTCTTTGATTCCTTTGGTTTTCTTTTTCTCTCTCCTATTCTCACTATTTCATCTACTAAAATTTCATATTGTATTTTATTATTTTTTGTCAGAGATTGAATTACATAATTACAGCCTGAATTAAAGGCTTTAAGAGCATTTCTTTTTAATTGTCTTCCACTAATTTCAATTAGGTTATTTTCTACAAAGTATCGAATTGGTTTATATTCTTTCATATTATTACACATGAGCATAATGAGCCCTTTTATATATAAATACCAACCAATTTTAAAAAGTCAACTTATGACCTAAAATAATTTTTGCAAAAAACAACAAGTACCTAAAAAATAGACGTTTATGAGTTTATATTTTTAAAAAAAAATTATACAAAAACCTTAAAATTCAACATTATTGAAAATTATGTCCTATTAAATTGACTATTAATAATAAATTTTATAAAATAATTTTTTCGGCAACCTGCTCCATATTAATACCTATAAGGTAGGGAGGGGTATTTAGCAGGATACACAGGAACCCCTCCAGAGGTAGGGTAATAAAAAAAACTCAGCTTTATACTGAGTTTTCTATTCTAATAGTATTCTTTTATATATTCGTATGCTCGTTGAAACAACATCTCATTTTTATGCAATTGGTATTTCAACAGAGCCTTTCGCAATGATTTTTGCACTTCACGTTCTCCAGCAGCAGTAGTTTGCCAACCCGGAAAACGAACCACTCTTACAATACCATCAATATCATTTACAATACGCTCAACAACTGCTGGTGTTTCGTCTGTTTTAAGCTCAATAAATAACTCTGTTAGTGCTGCAACGGGCGTTTTGTTGATTAGCTCTTCCTCCATTTCTTTTTCCGCTTGTAGAGTATCCTTAGCAAGTTTACACAACTCTTTCACGAATTCAATGGAAGTGATTAACCCTTGTTCTGCTCTAGTTCTAAGATCTTCTAGACGTTCGCTTAATTTTCTAAATTTAGTATCACCACCGTATTTCTTGAAACGTTTCACTAAAATTTCCTCTATCCTCTTCGCTTCTTTTGGATCTGGATTGTTGAAAATATTTTCTATTACATCTGCATCAAGTATAAATTCTTCTAAAACATGTACGTCACCTACCTTAATGTTTTCATGCATCAATTTTGTAGTTGCATTTCCTAAAGTCATCCACAATAACTTACCAGTATGTGTAGATGCTGGACGAACCGATTCAAATATGCCTGTCAACCATTTAAAATCCGCTTGATAAGGATCTAATATACGATCTGGTGATAATGATTCCCAAACTTTCATTAAAGGTTTAAAATCCTTTGCAAAGGCATCTTTCAGCTCATCAGTCTTTAGTTTTTCTTGTGCAGCCTGAATTCCTTCATATCCATCCAAATTACGATCTACCCCATCAAAATGTGAAAGTGCATTTTTCATTAAATCTGGAAGTTTATCTTTAAGTTCATTTAGATTCGTAATAATAGACCTCATCGTTTGATCATCAAATTGTAAAGCTTTTGCAGCATCGTCAAAAATCCCAAAATAGTCTACGATTCGACCGAACTCTTTATTCGGATATAATCGGTTGGTTCTACAAATTGCTTGTAATAGCGTCACATCTTTTAAAGATTTGTCTAAGTAAAGAGTTTGTAGAATTGGCGCATCAAAACCAGTTAATAATTTAGCCGTAACAATAATAAACTTTAGTGGAGAATCTGCTTGATTAAACTCTTCAACTATTTTTTCTTGTTGGGATTTATCTACAGCCCATTTCGCTTTAAAATCGGCATCATCATTAGCTGTCGTAGAGAAAACAATTTTACTTGCTTCGGTTGGAAAATGCCTATCTAACTCTTCTTTGTATTGAACACAAGCATAACGATCTGGAGTAACAATCATCGCCTTCAGTCCATTAGGCTCCACTTTTTCTCTAAAGTGCTTTGCGATATCTTCAACTATTTTTTCAACACGCTCTGGCGCTTTTAAAAAGCTCGCCATCTTAGCTGACTTTTGATTCAATAAATCTGCATCTTCATCGTTAAGATCCACACTTGATTTTAATTCTTCAAATGCCTTATCTAATTCTTCTTTATTCAAATGCACATCCACTAAACGCGGTTCGAAATGTAATGGTAGCGTCGCTCCATCTCTTATTGAATCTTGAAACGTATAGCGTGATAAATATCCCCCATTATCTTCTTCTGCTCCAAATGCCCAAAATGTATTTTTATCCGCACGATTAACAGGTGTTCCTGTTAAACCAAATAAAAATGCATTAGGTAAAGCTGCTCGCATTTGTCGACCAAGATCACCTTCTTGTGTTCTGTGTGCTTCATCCACTAAGACAATGATGTTATCGCGTGTATTCATATCAGGTTTAGCATCTCTAAACTTATGAATCATCGATACGATAATTTTACGTGTATCACGTTCTAAAAGGTTTTGTAATTCGATAATATTTTCTGTCGTCACAACATTAGAAATATCTGCTGCCTTAAGTGTTCCAGAAATCTGTGTATCTAAATCAGTACGATCTACTAATACTATCACCGTAGGACTTTTTAACACAGATGTGTTTCTCAATTTTTGTGCAGCATATACCATTAAAAATGATTTTCCTGAACCTTGGAAATGCCAAATTAAACCTTTCTTTACTTTACCTTCTATTACACGATCAACTATTTTATTTGCTCCCTCGTATTGCTGGAAACGCGGTAAAACTTTTATCAGTTGTTTTTTGTTGTTGGTACTGAATAATGAGAAGTTTTTAAGAATATCCAATAAGCGTTCTGGATGTAATAAGTCATTTAGTTCTGCACTAACATCTTCTAGACTAGCGTATTTTAAAACCTTGCTTTCATCTAAATCCATTCTCCATGGTCCCCAAAATTGCAATGGTGTACGAATACCTCCATAACCAAAGGTTTTACCTTCCGTAGCAAAGTTTAAAATGTTTGGAACAAATAATTGAGGAATTGAATTTTCATAAACACTTATTATTTCATTCGCACCATCTTGCCACGAAATTGAAGGTCGTATTGGAGTTTTTAATTCACCAACCACCACTGGAATTCCATTTATGTATAACACAATATCTGGAATTTTTGTTTCTCTTGCATGGACCCTTAATTGATTGGTAACTATAAACTCATTGTTTTCGAAGTTTTCGAAATCTATTAAATGAATAGGAACGTGTTGATTATTTTCACCGAATGGCATTGACTCATTCCCACACATCCAATTATGAAAAGCTTTATTTGCTCGCACCAAACCAATTTGATCCACAGACAATAATATTGCACGTAATTTATAAATTACCTCATCAGCCAAATGTGGATTATCCGCTATGCTTAGGTTTAAGCGTTGTAAAGCTTGATGAAGATTTTCCTCTAGTAAAACTTGATTTGTACTACGGTTTAAATCTTGTGGAGCAACGTATTGCCACGGTTTATTTTTATATGTTAATGGAGATTCTTCTACAATAGAACTATTACCTAGTTTAGCACCAGCTAATTGATCTACCACAAAAGCTTCTACCGTATTTGTTTCGTTAAATTTCATGTTAGTGTTGTTTATAGTAATAGTAGTCTTAGGATTGTAATATCATTTCAAGTTTTTCTTCTACAATTGATAATCTTTCATCTAGCATAATTGGGTGAATGTGCGCAATTAAAGCTTCTTCTAGAATACCTTTATTTTTTAAGTTCATAAATTGAGAAACGATAAAGCTCTTTACTTCATCTTCTGCATTTATTATCTCATCTACTATTGTGGTTCTATTGTCTAAAATATAAATGATATCTTCTAAATCATGACTTGTTCTAAAATCTTTCCCTCTATCATTGAATGCTTCAAATTTTGAAGCCAAATAATATGGAGAAGATAATATGTTTACCGTCTGTTCTTTTACATCTACTTTCCATAGATCATTAAAACCCTTTTTATACCATTTGTTTGATGGTCCATTTGGTCCATCTTCTGGCGCCATAATATCAACAGGAATGTCCATGTATTTGTAACTACAAATTGCATGTCCAAATGGATCTGGTGAAAAACCTAATGTATTCAATTTTTCTATTAGATCATTCCAAACAGAGAAATTAGATATGTTAGCAATATTCACCGTAAAATCGATGTCCGCAGTAGGTCTAATCTCATCTGCCGCAGGATCATCTGTATATAAACTAACTACAGCTCCACCAACAAACACGACTTTATCGTTAAGATCTTTTAATGCTTCTGCAATTTTAGCAACAACACCAACATTTATTGTTTTATTCTCCATTTAAAATTCTATATTTCAGTTCCTGTACAGCTAGTTCTTTTTCTCTAGCACGGCCAACGCGTATTGCATCAACCAATGCTAATAACTCGTGCAATTTTGAATCTTGTAAGACTGCTTTTGGGACTGTTTTGTATAATGGTTCTATTCCATGTCCTTTTTCATTTCCTTTACCATAGGGCCAAACATAAAATTCATTACTTTGAATAATAGTACTTAATGGTGCTGTAGAATGTGCTGTAGCTACACCACGTACAATTGATCCTGGTTTTTGTGGAAAAACATACGCTACACCATGTTCTAGAAACTCTAATAAAGCAAAACGCATTACCGATTTTCCTTTCGGATTTAGCAAACCAGCGTATTTAGATCTTGCAACGGATTCGCTTACTTCAGACTGACTTAATCCTAGTTGTTCTGCTATTGGTTTTTGTTCCCAGTTTTCATTGTTTACAGCTATTATTTTTAGTAGTAAAACAATATCTTGTGGTTTCATTTGTTGGCTCTTCTTCATATATTGCATATCGCGATACGCAATATTACAAATTTTAATTCTAAAAAACAATAAATTAAAAACTCATATTGCGTATCGCGATACACGATACGTACATAAAGTAAAACTATTTTAAAATAATTTTTATATCCTCAATTAACTCCTTAAAACCTGAATTAGCAGTTCTTCCTTTAATCCAATTATAATCTAAAGCTCCTTTAAATTCGGCAAAATCCATTCTAAGATCAACTGCTTCATTGGTATTTGATTGCTCCTCTATTATTTCTAATCGTTCAGGAATAGCTGTTAAATACTGACCTGGATTTTTAAAATATCTTGTATTCAGTTTAATATATGCATCATCAATTTGATTTCCTACTGGACGCTCAATTACAACAATTGCATAATTTTCATTGTTAACTTCCTTTACTGCACGTTTTGCTTGTGAAATAGCAATATTAATTGGATCGGTATTATTATGTCTACAAGACTTTAACTCTAAATAAAATGATTTACCATTCACTGGATTAGTAACTCTTATGTCATAAGCACCACCTCCTGCATGAATTACCTCTTTTTCAACTTGATAATCTTTTAATAATTCTATGAAAGCTATTTCAACTTTAGAACCAACTTCTAATAAATTATTAAACTCCTTTTTCTTTCTAGCTTCTTCCCTTGCATAACTCATTACATTATTAGGTAACCCATCAGGAAATAAATCCGTAAGTTGAGTCAATTTTGAAATACTGGTTCCTTTATCAATAATATTGATAATTTGATTAATCTCACTTAAGCTATCTACAACTTTTTGCAAATCATCTGAACTAATTTCAGATTCAGCAAGTTTTAACAAACTATCTTGTTTTCCACTATTTCTGATTGTTATCGCCTTCACCTTTTCCTCTTCATCAAAACTTTCTAAGAAAAAATTAGAATAAGATCCATTAAATGTTGGAAAGTAGTGGGACAACTCACTCCAATTAGGAAAACCTTTATTTTTTAACCATTTCAATAACAGGCTAAGCCCTTCGATTTCAGCTTTTGTCAATCTAGAGTTTTCATCTAATCGTATTCTAAAGATATTATCTATTTCAGTAGATAAACTAAGTGTGTTTTTAAATTTTGTGGTAGGTAATAATGTAGAATTAGTATTATAAATTATATCATTTAGCAACTTACTGAAATAATTAAGACCAGTCATTTTATTATACACTTCTATCAGTTCAGTATCTACATCATTATCTACGTAAATATCAGCGTCTCTATTAACAAAATTCCCATCTATAGATTTACAAGGTATAATTGAGTACTGAGTCAGTAATCCAATTTCGGATTTTACAACATAGCCAATAAAATTGGATAACCACGATGTTGTTTCTTCTTTATTTTTTTTAAGTATTGCACTTAATCCAGTAATGCTTCCTGTTGATTCCACCAACCTAACGGCATCAACTAATCTAAATGGAACTGTTTTAAAAATTGTAAAATCTATATTTTTTAACCATTTAGTATATTCTTCTCTGTTTGGTACCTTATTTAAAATAAGTTCAAATATCGTATCATAAAATTCCACATCTTTAGATTCTGTTTTGTTTTCAGGGATAAAAGGAATTTTAAGAGTTGCGTACGACACAATATTATCATGACAGTTAACAAAACTGATGCTATCGAAGATTAGTTTAAATTCCTTTTCTATTGTGTCTTGATACCATTTTGCATTTATCAACAAATTTTTTATTCGATCACTTTTAAGAGAAACCAAATTGTATAAATTCTCAATCCCATCATTTGCTAGTGTTTGAAGTAATTTCTTATAGGCTTGTACACCTAAAACTAAGCACCTTCTATTTTCTGTATCATTTACAGAAATATTAATGCCGTGTCTTTCTGTTTCTGGCTTAAAATTATTAGAATGAATACTTACTGGAAATGGAAATTTTTCCGACCCTATCATTGGTAGGTATAAAAATAAAACAGCAATATCTTCAGGATATTCTACCACTTTATTGTCTTTTATCTCAACGGCAATAGTTACTTCTGATTCGGTTACAAATCGAACTATTATATCATCTTTTTTAGATTTATTTATTTCTTGACCTATTTTGCAAATACCTTTATCCTCATTTCTTTCTTTTTGAAAAAAATACATCTCTTTAGATTCCGTATTATCAACAAATCGAACTGAATTTAATTTAGGAAGAAAGGTAAAAACCAAAGGAAGTATTTTACATGCATAAATTATTCCTTCCTTTGCTATTTTTTTTGTTTCTATTGAAGGTGTTAAACTTTTTGATAAATCATAAGTAAATTTTGTTTCAAACGTTCCTGGAATATGCTCTACTTCAGGATGAAACTTTTTGAATTGTTCTTCAGAATTACCAATTGATTTTATTAAATCCGGTTTAGATAAATAAGACGATCGCTCTAAATCAAATTTAAAAGTATAATGTTTATCCTGTATGTATTTATCCTGCACAACTCCCTCCACTTGTATCAATGAAGATAGAATATGAGTAGAAATAAAACCACTACCAAAACGCCCTATATATTCTGCTGTTATATCTGTATCATCTTTGTCTGAATCTGGAGTAATTAAATTTTCAACATCTACTAACTTAAATGGTTTCCCATTATGACGAAATACCAACGAAGTAGAGTTTAGTTCTACCTCTACATCTACCAAATCATTAAAATCACTCGCGTTTTGAACTAATTCCCAAAACCAACGATATTGTAATATATCAACCTTACTTGGAATAGGTTCTAACTTTTCCAAAAGACGTTTAGCTGGTATACTTAATTTTTTTTCAGTTTCAGTTTCCGCAATTTGTTCTTCAAAAGATTTTGAGATGGGTTGATTCATTAAATAACTCATAATTTATGGTTTTATTTAGTGGTTGTTTATTGGGTTGAATTCTAAATTTTATTCTGTAATTGACCCATAGATCTGTTTAGATATCTCTAAAACATTATCTCTATCCCAGTTGTTAAAATGGATTTCGTGTTGGAATTTTGGCCATTTCCCCGTTTGTTCTCTGTGTTGAAAAACTAATTCCGCTTCAATGGCTTCTACAAAATTAATTATTGATTTGTTCTTCTCCTTATCGTCTGTTAATGTTGCATCGAAAACAAAAACCAGTAATTCCATTTGATCGATTTCATTTTTCCATTTATAGCCATGATATCCTGTTTTACCATTCGCTCTAAGTCCATTATTTAAACGTGTGGTGATCGATTGAGAGGTATAACCGATGTACACGATCTCTCCAGCAATCTTCATTACATAAATCTTAGGAACTTTATTTTTGGTTAATGGTGCTGAAAACCGAGTGGGATTACCATCTAATTCTATCACCATGTTTTTACGAGACGTTACGGTCTCCTCAATTTTTAACCGAAATCGATAAGGAGCTGAATACTTCATTAAAACATTTGATTAATCAACGCCTTTTGCAACGCCTTCGAAGATTGAAGTTTGGATTCTAATTCTTTAATTAACTTTAAACTATTATCCAGAATTAATGCTATATCTTTTTGTTCGTTATTTTTAGGCATTAAAGTTACCGTACTATAAAAGTCTTCTAAAGACAAAGTCATTCTTGTTACACCTTTACTTTTTAGCGTAAATTGATTCAAAACTTTTGGATTATTAAACATAAAGCGCTTAAAGTTGAGGTCAATATCATATTTATCATTAAACGAAAGTCTAACTAGGTGATAACTATATAAAGTTTTCTCTAAATCTTCTACAACTACACACGAATGACCTATATCATCTTTTGTTTCTGAACTCGGCGTAAATAATACATCTCCTTTATTTACTTGAAATGTTTTAATTTGATTCTCTTTTGCACTTACTTTCATAAATTCTAAAGAGCTGTCAATTATTTTCGATTTATTACCGTAAACATCCATATAATTTACAAGATTTATTATCTCTTCTGATGAATTAATCTTTTTATCCACCCCACTTGTAGAAACTGTACCAAGTTCTTTTACGGATACTTCGTTTGCATTATAGGAGTTTTCTATAAAAATATTTTTTAATTGACTATTATACAAAACTTCCAACCTTTCCAACACTTCCAAATCCTTTTCAATAACCTCATCCATTGCCCATAATAAATCGGCTAATTCGGCTTGTTGGTCTTTTGGTGGAAGAAGGAATTCGTAGTTGGCAAGGTCTTTAAACTTTACTCTAGGAGATAATCCACCAGCAGAATGTTTTACTGCATAATCAAAAAACTTTTCGTTATGAATTACAAATGGTAATAAACGTACATCTAATTTATCGTTAGCACGCATTACTGTAATATCACCTGAACATACTCCATTAAAAGATGCTTGTGCAGCTTTCTTTAAATAAGCTCTCCTACGCCCAAATAAAATATCTCCCGCTCTAAATACTTTAGTAAACGTGGTGTCGGTATCATTAGAAAAAGAATTTCTTAAATGTACATCTCCAGATACGATATGTTCTAAACCAACAATATGCTCAAAACCTTCTGCAATAATATCTTTGGCTGTTTCTTTAGGTTCAAACACTATTTCTCCTAAAGTTACTTTTTCCCAATTATCTTTGTTTATTTTAAATTCCATGTTCTATTAATTCTGAAATAATTGGTTCATTGATTCTGATAAAGTTTCACTTGCTGTCTTCCAGTTTTGAAAATCAGTTTTGAAATCATTATTTAGCTCAGTATTAGTTAAAGCATCTGGTCGAACATATAAACTAATCGAAAGATTACCTTTATATTCTTCTAAAACTTCATTGTTATCAATAACTACTGAAAAATCGCTTATAGTATCATATTGCTTAAAGGCATTGAAAATTTTATCAATATGTTGCTCTGATAGGAAACTCATTGTTTTTTCGTTTCTTACTTCTTTTACAGCATTAATAAATAGAATCTTCCCTTTCTTATGCACAGGTTTATTATTATTGGTAATTAATAAACATGCCTCCATTGGAGAATTGTAAAACAAGTTTGGACCTAAACCAATCACTGCTTCTACCACATCAGAATCGATCATATTACGACGCATTTCAGCTTCACTATCTCTAAATAAAATTCCATGCGGCCAAAGCGAAATAGAGCGTCCGTTGTTCTTATCTAACGATTTTTGTATGTGTTGTTGAAATGCATAATCGGCACAACCTTGTGGAGGTGTTCCCCAAAGGTTTCGTCCCCAAGGATCGTTTATAAACGACTTTTGATCCCAAGACTTAATAGAATATGGTGGATTCGCTAAAATTACGTTAAACGTCTTTAATTGATCGTTTTCAAGTAATCCTGGTTCAGCCAATGTGTCCCCACGTACAATTTTAAACTCCTCAATTCCATGCATGAACATATTCATACGTGCAATGGCAGAAGTAATCAAGTTAATTTCTTGTCCGTATAATTTTAGGTTTCGGTATTCTTTACCTTCTTCTTTAAGGTGCAACGCACAGTTTAGTAACAACCCTCCAGAACCACAAGTTGGATCGTAAACACTTTCGCCTGGCTGTGGATTCATAATTTTGGTCATTAACTTTACAACCGTTCGATTGGTGTAAAATTCTGCTGCTGTATGTCCGCTGTCGTTTGCAAATTCCTTAATTAAATATTCGTAGGCATTTCCCAATTTATCATCAGCTACATTCGCCAAATTTAATTGGTATTGTGAGTAATGCTCGATTAAGTTAATTAACGTTTCATCAGACAAACGATTTTTGTTGGTCCAGCTGGCATCCCCGAAAATACCTTCTAAGGTATCTGGGTTAGCTTTTTCAATTTCACGCATGGCATTCTGAATTGCCATTCCCACATTAGTTGTGGTTTCACGTACATCTTGCCAATGGGCTCCTTTCGGAATCTCGAAACGGTGATTTTCAGCAAATAAAGCATACTCTAAATCGCCATCAGATTCTTCTAAAGCTTGTTGGTATTCTTCGTCGTATACATCACATATACGTTTAAAGAATAACAATGGGAATATATATTGTTTGTAGTCGCCTGCATCTATTGTACCACGTAATGCAGTAGCAGCACCCCACAAATATTTTTCTAGTTCTTGTTGTGTCATTAAATTATAACATTTGTAAATTGATCATAAATGGTTTTAACAACTTCTGTTAAGCCTGTAAGATCATTTTTATTTGTATCTATTTGTTTTAGATCTTCAAAAGGAATATGTACAGCTAGTTCATATCCAAAAGATAGATCAAATTGATTTCTATTTGATTTAATTAATTTATTCTCCCAACCGCATTGAGCTCTCCAATTAAATTTTTCTACTATAAAATTATCATCAAATAGTTTTTCTACTTTCTGCCAATCAGAACGTTTTTTTCTTCCTGCAAAATCATTGAACGTTATTTTAGAATATAAAGTAGAATTATCTACTAAACAATCTTCTCCAAACCATAACCCAGTAATGTAACGTTGACCATTAAATTTAATATGGAACATTTTTCTTACAGGATAGTTCTTACCATTTACTGTGAATTCTTCTTTAAATTGTGGATCCTTATGGAAAATACTTCTTCCTTGAGCTTTTGTGTTACCAGGGTAAACAGCAACTACCAAACTACCATCTTCATGAATCCTATAAATTACTTCTTCAGCCCAAGGTTGATTTAATTTTAACCCTACACGATCTCTAATTTCAAACTTTTGATAATCTTCTGTTTTTTCTAGTTCACTTAATACAGAATCAAATCTTCTTGAAATAGCATTTTGATCAGTAGGAGAAACAGATAACAATGCTGGTTCTGGTAACCATTTATAATTATGTAATTTAACCAAATTTACAAAGTCACTTAAAAATCGATTGGGTGATCCAATAGAACGTTCAAAGCTAAGAACTTTCACTGCTATGTCCATTAGTTTTAACCAATTTAGATCAAATGGAGTAACTAAATTATCCTGTTTCGATAATGTAATTTCATTATGGTTAAATACATTAAAAATCTGATTATATAATTGAGCTGTACAGTCAACCGCGTCACGTTTAGTTTCAATTATAATTACAACATTATTTATTCGTAGTACGATATCACATATTGGGTCATATTTCGTATGTTTACTTTGATTCCAAAAATGGTCGTATGTCATTTCATGTTCACTCAAAGACACAGCGAAAACATGTTCAAATTCCTTTATATCACTGGAATTTTTTTGTATTTCTATTGAAATATCGTTTGAGTTATTGATATCGTCAAAGAACTCCGTGAAGTAATTTGAATTACCAAAAA
Organism: Empedobacter sp. 225-1; assembly: GCF_030328185.1. Lineage (NCBI taxonomy): Bacteria > Pseudomonadati > Bacteroidota > Flavobacteriia > Flavobacteriales > Weeksellaceae > Empedobacter > Empedobacter sp. 225-1. Next base: position 18,317 of record NZ_JACALO010000041.1, read on the forward strand.
TAAATTTTAAGAATTCATGGAAAAATAATGGATCTTCCTGTAGGCATATAGCTAATGCTCGAGTTAAATCGTTTTCTAATTGGTGATTTCTCTCTTTTTTAGTGTAAGTTTTAAATACGTTTAAGTGTGCGTTCATGGTTAGGTTATAAATATTTATTCAAGATCTTTTTAAATTTATTCTCAGCCTCTTGGCTTGCTTGCCAAGCTTGTTTTAATTGCTCCATTGCTTCTTCTACTGAAGGTAAATTATCTTCAATAATTTTATCGATGTACAATGGAATATTCAGGTTGTAATCGTTTTCAATTATTTGGTCCATTTCAACTACTTTCACATAGTTTTCTACATTCTCATAATTCGAATACCAAGAAAATAATTGATCAACATGGTCTTTTTCTAGGAAGTTCTGGGCACGACCAACTCTGACTTGATCTGAACCATCAACAAATAAAACTTTCTTCTTTTTGTTCGAATCTTTTACTTTCTTGAAAACTAAAACACATGCGGCTAATTGAGTTCCGTAAAAGATATTTGGACCCAAACCTATTACAGCTTCTAGAAGATCCATCTCCAATAAAGCTTTACGAATTTTAAGCTCTGAGGCTTTACGGAACAAAACACCATGTGGGAGAACTACTGTCATTCGACCACTAGCATTTAAAGAAGAAATCATGTGCTGAACCCAAGCCATATCTCCATTACCTTTTGGAGGAACACCAGCAATGTTACGACCATACGGATCGTTCAACCACTGATCAGCTCCCCAATCTTTTAATGAGAATGGTGGGTTGGCTATTACACAATCAAACTTTTTTAATCCATCTGCGTCAAAAAATGCTGGGCTACGAAGTGTATCCTCACGTGCAATTTGAAAATCTTCCATCCCATGTAAGAACATGTTCATACGAGCTATAGAACTTGAAGTTAAGTTCTTCTCTTGCCCATATAACTTTAATGTACGGTAATCCTGATTCGTCTCTTTTAAATGATCAACACACTCTAATAGCATACCACCAGTTCCACAAGCTGGATCATAAACAGATTCACCTTCTTTTGGATCTAGGATTAATCCTAGTAAGTTTACAACTGATCGAGGTGTATAAAACTCACCAGCTTTTTTATTGGTTAAATCCGCAAAATGCTTGATTAGATATTCATAAGCATTTCCTAACATATCTGCTTCTACATTTGCATTAGATAATGTATATTGAGAGAAGTGCTCGATTAAATCGATTAATAAACGATCTGATAATTTATTTTTATTACTCCATTGTGCATCTCCAAAAATTCCAAACAAATGGTTCTGGTTCGCTTGCTCGATTCCTCTGAGAGCTTGTTCAATAGCCTGCCCTACATTGATAGTTGTTTCACGTACATCATTCCAATGACATCGTTTTGGAATCTCAAATCGATGGAATTCAGCTAATGAAGCATATTCCTCATCACCATCAGACTCTTCCAATGCCATTGCATATTCTTCATCATATACGTCTGAAATCCGTTTAAAAAATAGTAATGGAAATATATAAATTTTGAAGTCTGAAGCATCAACAGGCCCCTTTAAAATCCATGCTGCTTTAGATAAGTATTGTTCAAGTTCTGACAAACTTAGTTTTTCTCCTTTCATTAGTTGTATTAGATAATGTTGCAATTTAGGTAAAACCCAATAATAAAAAAAGAAGCCTTAATAGCTTCTTTGATTCTTTTTTGTTAGAACAAAAATTAATTATAGAAAAACATCTATGCTAAAAGATAAGAATAAGTTTTCATAAATTTTATCTATTTTAATAAAAATGTTATAAATAATTTTTATATTTAAAGTTTAATTACTACATTTGCAACATCAAATTTTGGAATTAATAAAAAATAAATAATCCATTTAGCTCTTTGAATGAGCACCCGATCTCTTAGAGGTCAACAAAAAAATTAATCCTTATGTGAAAGCACATCATTGATTTTAAAATTTGAAAAGAAATGGCTGTCAATAAGCCCAAACAACCGTACAAGTTGAGTGACATACTTTACAGTAGTGATGTATGTGCAAAGCTTCGAATCAGCAAAAAGACACTCCAACGCTGGGAAAAGACAAAGGGTTTTCCGTTGAGAAGAAACAAACATACAAATATGAAAATGTACGTTGAGACTGAAGTTGTAGAGTGGTTGTTGAATGACAAGAAGTAGAATAAAGGGGGCTATTATGCCCCCTTATTTGTATCTGAAAAATTCTGAATCCAAATCCTTTGTTGCTTCGAAAAACTCTATTGCTCTATCTATTTCGCTTCTTTTGTCATACAAGCTGAATGCACTATTATCTGACATCGCTTTATGTGTCATCATTTGTACTTTATTACGGTCAACCCTAAGATTTAAAAGGTTGGTAATAAAGCTCGCGCGACAAACATGACTACTTGCAACTTGTGTCATTTTCTTTACTTCATTAACTTTTCCTACACCATAAATAGTACGTTCAAGAGTTACTTTATCATTTACTTTCATTTCCGTTAATAATGCTCTTATCTGCCTTGTTATAGTGGTCACACTTTCATATTTAGGAAATTCTCCTAGTCGATCATAAACCTCAAGGGCTGGTTTCATTAGAGGACTTAATAACTTTATACCAGTTTTATTTGATATATTTTTAACACCAAAAAATTCTACACCAGATGGAGTTGTGATTGGTTGAGGTTGTTGACCATGCAACAACGAAACACTCTGGTGACGCATACCAGTTGTACTTGCTAACATAATATAATCCTTTGCGTGTTGTGTTGGCTTAGTTAATGCTTGATGATTATATATTTTATATAAAAGATCTTCATCAAAATAGAAGTCCTTTGAACCTTTACACGCACCTATGACAAGTCGTTTATCGTCAAGATGTAATGTTGGATGAAGATGATAACCTCTTATGCGAGCTTCACCAAGCATATATTTTAAACGACTCGTAAAAGTATTAAGAGTATTTAAAGAATATCCTTCTTCATTTGTTATACGACTCTTACTTTTTTGGTGATTTACTTTTAATTTTATTTGACCTATTGCTATTTTATTAAGAATATCAATCATTGAGACAAAGACATCATAACTAAGCTCATGTACATATATTTTTTTTTCAATAAATTCTTGATAATTTTTGACGTGAGTGTTTACTTGAATGTATTTTCTCATTGACGACTCAGCTAACTTTTTCTGTCCTTTTCTTACCAACTCTTTCGACTCTTCAATATAATCTTCTATGAAATCAGTAACCAAAATTTCATCTGATTTCTTTTCAACAACTTTTTGTTCTCTACCAAGATTTTGTAGTAATTTCTCTTTGAATTGGTCTTTTGATGGTATTAAATCTACCCCCATAAAATAAGATTCTACTTTACTAACCGCACTCTCAAAATCTTCTAAAGCTCGCTTAAATACCAGAACTGATGGTTTCTTGGATGTTTTTATTAATTGTGAGTTATAGCGATAATTCTCACCCTTTTTACCAAAATCATCTGGGTTTATTGTTTTCCCTATAGATAGTTTTAATCGATCATTTGACTTATTAAATACACCAGTAATATAAGCATAAACTGGCTGAGCTTTTTCCGTGTCCTTACTTTTTAACTGATAGTTAATCATATAGTTATATATTTTAAAATTATTTATTAAACAAAAATACCCCAAAATCTCGAGGTGAGAAATAGGGGTACTTTTAATGACTCAAAGTGTTTTTTAATGTCTTTTATTGTCTCTTAATATCTTATTAATAAAATAATTCAACTAAATGACTTATAATGTATTACGTTGACTATTAATCATTTACCGACTCCAATTCGAAGCCCCAATCAATTCCTTTTGAAATTGCAGGAACTCCTTCGCTCATCCATTTCGGAGCTGGCTGATCTTTTAGGTAATGATCAAAAAATTGTACTTGACGCTTTTGAATATCATTTCTATTGGCACGTTTAATCAAGTTATGATCGTCACCGTTGTAGTTTAACATCCATGATGGTTTCCCTAAACGACGCAATGCCATAAACATTTCAATACCTTGATACCAAGGAACTGCACCATCTTCGTCGTTATGCATAATAACTACAGGCGTTGTCACCTTAGGCATATTAAATAATGGTGAATTTTCGATGTATAATTCTGGTGCTTCCCACAATGTTTTACCAATTCTACTTTGCGTTTGCTCGTATTGAAATTGACGACTCATACCTGTTCCCCAACGAATTCCACCATAAGCAGAAGTCATATTTACAACTGGAGCACCTGCCCAAGCTGCTGCATACATATCGGTAGCTGTTATCAAATGTGAAACTTGGTAACCTCCCCAACTCTGACCTTGAATACCAATTTTATCACCATTTACCCAGTTATTTTTCTTCAGAGCTTCTACTCCAGAGTTTATATAATCCTCAGCAGACTTAGCTGGATGGCCAACTGTATACGAAATATCTGGTGTAAATACAATATAATCGTTACTCACAAAATACGTATGATTGATTCGTGAAGGTGTTGGTGCAGGCGCTTGATAACGATTCAAATTATCTGAAAGTTTTTCGTAGAAGTAAACAATCATTGGATATTTTTTGTTTGGATCAAAATTCTCTGGTTTATACACCACTCCTGTTGCGTTTTTTCCTGAATACGTTTTCCAAGTTACCAATTCTCCATTCCCCCAATAATAATCTTTTTGTTGCGGATTGATAGCAGAAACTTTTTTCTCATCCTTAAAATTCGTTGATACATAAACATCCGGAGAGTTTCGGAATGTTTCTTTGGTATAAATATATTGGTTGGCATTCAATGCTTTCGTCATTTTTTGAGCACCCCATGTATTCGACATCACTACTTTTTCGGGATTTTTAGCTTTCGAAATAATAGTTTGATAAACACCTGATTGTTTATTCTGATTATTAAAAGCACCTAAATAAAGTTGCGTATCACGATTTATTGTTTTGAGTTCTTCATTCAACTGATTAATATCAAATGTAATATTGTGTTTACGACCAAAACCATTTGTTACATTTTCTGGACGACGATTTCCAACCAAATCAAATTCCCAAATATCATAACGATCTTTGATTAATACTGTTTCGTCATTATCTGTAAAATAAGCAACTCCATACGCTTGTGCTAAAGTTGGTGAATCATTTTCCTCATCATAAAACTTAACTTTCAGTTTTTTATTCAAAACTTTCGTTTGTTTTGTTTCGATATTATAACTCGACCATAGTCCATTTTCTGCATTATAATACACCGCAAACTTTCCATTTGGAGACATTTCTACTCTTCCTGCTAAACCTTTTGCAAATAATTCTCGCTGTCCATTTTTAACATTCACAATGTAGTAATCTCTACGTCTTGTTAAATCCCAATTTGAAATTAATCGATAGGCATTGTCAGAAGTTCCTAATGCAAAATTTGAATTTCCTTCGTTCAAGATTTCAACTTGATTCATGTCTAAATCTGCTAATTGCGTCACTTTTTCTGGATTTGAAAAATCAATCACAGATAAATACGAACGTTTTTTCTCTCGTTCAAGATTCTTTAATTGTTGCGGTTGAATAAATTCGTCTTTGTAACTCCAAACATCAACCTTTGCATGATCTTCTGCAATTATTGTAGTGTCTTTTTCAACTAATTTCGGCATCAAACCTATGAATAAAAAATTTCCATCTTTACTAAATTTTGGCTGACGGTTTTCTGAAACTTGCCAATTTTTTTTCAATCCTAACAATTCAGTTTTCTTTATCTGTTGTGGATTTTTTGTTGATGTATGATATAAATAATAGGTTTTGTTCTCCTTTTTCTCTTCATCTGTCGTACCAACAAACGCTACTTTACTTGCCATTTCGTCAAATGCAAATTGTTTAAATTCACCAATTGTATCCACCAACTGCTTTTGAGCAAAAGTTGCCGTATTCACTAAGAAAACACCGTATTTTGTTTGATCTAAACTATCTTTTTTCTCTTGTTTTGTCGAAAAAATTAATTGTTTACCATTGTCGCTGAACTCATAATTCATCACATTTTTGAACGATTTTTTCTGACCAGAAATCAAATTTCTTAAAACCAATTCTAAAGGCGTGTCTTTTTTATCTTTTCCTGCGGATTTTACAGGTTTATCTTTTGTTTTTGTTGAATCTGACTTGACATTTTTATCGTTCTTCAAATCTTCTTTTTCGACTAAATAAGCTAAAAATGAACCTTCCTTTTTAGGCGTTTTAAACGATTTTATATTGGGTAATTTTTCAACTTGATTAGTTGCAAGATTTAAAATCCCGATCGAATCTTTTGCAATTTCGTGTTCTTTTTTCTTTTTGATTCGAACCAATTTCAAATCTTTGTAAAAAGGTTTAATCTTAAAAATAGCAAATTTAGAATCTGCTGTAAAAACACTTTGTTCACCTCGATGAAAACTTAAATTTTTATCCGTTTTCAGACCAAAAAAATTCAACGTATTATCGCTTTCTTGTGCATTTACTTGATAAGCTACCCAAGAACCGTTATTCGACAATTCTTTCATTCCGATTGATTGCCATTCATCAAAAACAGTCAAATCAAGAGGTTTCTTTTGCGCATTAACACTTGTTGACAATAGAGCTATAGCCGCAGCATACATCGCCTTTTTAGTTAGAAGTTGAGAGGCATAATTTTTCAAATTTTTAGTAGATAAATTCGATTTCATCCTAATTATTATTGTGCGTTAATTTTTAATAGAGTTGTGAAAATACTAAAGTTTTTACAAAGTATTCGTATTATCTCTCATAATCATTGTATCGTTTGTATTTTTGTTCAAAATATCATTTAAATGAAAAAATATCTTTTAAGCATTGGTTTAGGAATTTCGATGATCTCTTTGGCTCAAAATATTCAAATTGTACCGCTTGGCGTTTATGGAGGAAGTAATGAAAGTAATCTTTCTTCTTATTTAATAGGAGAAGAATCGACGAACGACTACTTGGCTTTAGATGCAGGAACGATTTATGCTGGAATCAATAAAGCAATAGAAAAAGGCACTTTTGAGGAAGAAATTGGAAATGTTCTAAAAAATTATATCAAAGGATATTTTATTTCGCATGGACATTTGGATCATCTTTCTGGAATGATTATTAATTCTCCTGAAGACTCGAAAAAACCTATTTATGGTACTTCGGAAATGATTGATGTCTTGAAAAATAAATACTTTACAAATGATGCGTGGGCAAATTTTGCAAATGAAGGAGAGGCTCCAATTTTAAATAAATATACATACAATTATGCCAAAATAGGCACTCCATTTAATATAGAAAATACAAATCTCACTGGAACGATTTACGAATTGAGTCATGTCAATCCATTAAAAAGTGCTGCTATTTTAGTTGAAAATTATTCGAATGCCGTTTTATATTTTGGCGATACTGGAGCTGATCGTATAGAAGGAACAACAAATTTACAGACGATTTGGAAAGCTATATCACCAAAAATAAAATCGGGTAAATTGAACACTTTGATGTTAGAGGTTTCTTTCCCTAATTCGCAACCAGAAAATTTATTATTTGGTCATTTAACACCAAAATTAATCAACGAAGAATTAGGAGTATTAGCGAAAATCGTTGGAAAAAATAAATTGAAAGGGTTAAACATCATCGTTACGCATATTAAACCAAAAGGAGATTATGAACAAAAAATAAAAGAAGAATTACTACAAGATAATCCTTATATGATTCATTATATTTTTCCTCAACAAGGTGAGAGAATTATTTTAAAATAAATAACTATTACTTTATTTATTATTTAAAGACATAATAATTTTTAAGTATTTATTTTTGTCGGTCAATTTTTATCATTTTGATAAAATAGCACTATTGTTCTTTCATTAATTGATTTGGCTATTCTACATTTGAATAAACCAAAAGAAAAAATGACCACGCAAATAGGAGAAATTTTATTGATCGACAATCAACAATATATTATAGCCGAACAACCGTTACACCATTATTTTAAAAATTTAAAACATCCTCCCTATTTTACACCTCCGTCTTCAACATGTTGGAGAGGTTATTATGGAAAATGGGAATTACGAAATGATAAATTATTCTTAATCAATTTTAAAGGATATTTAGATGGGTTAGATGAAGTTGAGCTGGACTATTTGTTTCCAAAAAGTGAAGAAGTTTTTGCCATTTGGTATTCTGGTATTATTAAAATTCCGCAAGGAAAATTATTGGAATTTAACCAATTAACGCACACCTCAATTTATGAAGAAGATTTGATGTTGTGTTTTGAAAATGGAAAACTAATCGATTATATCGTCCATAGTAATTGCACAAATTCTGAACGAGAAGTTGAGATCTAATCGATTGACTGCTTCACAAACTTGTCGGTGGATTCGTCTTGTTATTTGACCATATTATTCTTTCGAATTCACCGATTATTACCAAATAAAAAAGCCAACTTAAATAGACTGCACCCAAAAGTTTGGACAGATTAAAAATTAATAATTATAAAAATGAGTTCGATATTGTATCGGGCTCA
>NZ_JACALO010000042.1:0-25668 GCF_030328185.1 Empedobacter sp. 225-1
CAAATACGAATATATGTACTGTTTAAAATAAAATTTTATTGGTCTAATCCTGTATCATTTTTTCAGGACGTTACAGAATTATATTTATGCAAAGCTAATCAGATCTTCGTATGCTTTTTTTGCACCTTCAAAAACTTGTTGTTGCTCATTTTCTGTTGTAAATTCTTGGTCAATGTAAGCAATAAAAGTTTTCCAGATTGAACCAAGATTTTCACCATAATGTCCAAAATAATTAAAGCTTTTATGTTCTAAAAAAGGGTATTTTTTTAGTGTTTTTGCAATCACATTCCCTCCAAGCATCGATCCTTCGATTACATAAAGTGCTCCGATAGCTTCTGCTCTATTTTTTAACTCAAATTGCTTATTTACTTGTAATTCATTTATACCTAATTCTTGTAAATCTTTTTCGATTAAAGGCAATTTATTCAATTTTGTTAAAGCCAAATTTTCTATATCCTTATCATTCAATAAATGTTTAATCGAATCTTCATACGATTTCAGAAAAACGTGGTTAACCTGCAACATTTTAAAATAATTTTTATCTGTAAATGTGCCATTAAATAATTTGTGAGATTCTAATTTTTGCTCAATTTCTGCGTGATAATTTGCTGTTTTTTTCTTTAAATAATCAGATAACATCCGTACATTTTTTAAACGTTAATACAAAAGTTGTTCCTTCCCCTATTTTACTTTCAAAAGATATATCTCCATCCATTCTATTCATCATACGATGTGCAATCGCCAATCCAACTCCATTTCCCGAAATATTTCCAGTATTTGACATTCGACTAAACAATTGAAACATCTTTTCATGATCTTCATCTTTTATTCCAATTCCGTTGTCTTTTACTTGAAAAACGACATGTTCACCAGCTATTTCTGATGAAATATTAATTTTTGGATGTGATTCTAACGATGAATATTTTACCGCATTACCAATGATGTTCAAAAAAACTTCATAAAACATTGTTTTATCTGCTAATACATTATTGATATGTTCTACTACTACTTCTGCATTTGTTGATTTGTAATACAATAATACATCACGCACAATCTTCTCAATAATTGGTTTTGTCTGAATGTTAGATAATTCAATTTCGGATTTTTTAGCCTTACTCAAAGCCAATAAATCCTGCATCATTTCTGCCATTCGATCAATTTCTTTCACTACGTTTTGTAATCGATCATTCTTTATTTCATCGTCTTTTAAACTTCGTTGAAGCATTTGACAATTTAATTTCATGACAGATAAAGGTGTGCGCAAATCGTGAGAAACAGTATAAGTAAACGCATCTAATTCATCATTTATTTCTTTCAACTGTTCGTATAAACTATGAATTTTGAAGGATTGTAAATGAAGTGTTTCAATAATTAATTTCACGACTTCTTTTGCAACATATTTCTCTTTTTCTAACCAAATAAACGATTTATGTTTAATTTCTTGTTGCAAAATTTTGAACGATGATTTAGAAGATGAATACACCACTTCTTTATCATCTATCACAACAATTTTGTCGGTTTGATTTGAGTTCCCTACCCAATTTAATTTTTGCAATTGTTCTTTTTTAAACCAAATCACAAAATGCTTAAATCCTTGTCCCAAAAAACCACACATTACACCGGCGGCTTTTACACTTATATTTAACTCTTTTCCATAATCAACATAAAAAGAATTTGATGAAAATAATTGAGTCGGATGATTATACATTGCCCAATCTCTTATTTTCAAAATCTCTTCAATTTCTGGAGTTTCACCTTCGTAATACACCTTCCCAAAATTAACCAAAGCTATTCCATCGGCTTGGGTTAAATGAAGAACTTGAGTTAAATAAGTATTGATTGAATTTTCTATATTTTCCTCTGTCAAAAGATTTTCTTTAAGCTTTATAGCAATTTCATTAAATTGATTTTGAAATTTTAATCGCTCATTTGACTTAAAATTGACATACGTCAATCTACCTAAACGCGTCAACAACTCACTTTGCAAACGAATTTGATTGGGTATATATTTTGGCTCTGTATTCTGACAAATAACAATTCCCCACAATTTTTCATTCATAATTACAGAAACTGAAAAACTTGCAGAGCAATCCGAATTTCGAAGATACTTGATATGTTCGGGTGAAAGTGCTCGAACAGATGAATATTTCAAATCAATTTTTTTATTTTTTGCGCTCAATATTTTAATCTGCGGTCCATTTACATCTGAAACCATTCGACTTTTCTTCTCTAAATACAATTCTTTCATCTGATCAGAAAAATCAAACTCTGGGAAGTGTAATCCCAAATACGAACTTAAATCATCGTCCTTTTTTTCGTTAATCACAATTCCGCTTCCATCTTCAAGGAATTGGTACAACATTACACGGTCATAACCTGTCAGGTTTTTAATTGACAGAATTAAGTTGTCCCAAGTTAATTCGGTCGATTTTGCATAAAGAATCTTTTCAGAATATTTATAAAAATCTAATCTATTTTCTAAAGTTTGTAAGTTTTCTAACTCAATATAAATATAGTCGTTTGTATAAAAAGTGGTTACATCATACTTTTCTGAATTAATTTCTATATGAGAACGATAAAACTCACCTTTTTCGAGTGCTAAAACGTCATTAAAGTTGATTTCGAAATTGTATAATTCAGCGATATTTTTCCCTAAAATTTGATTAGGAGAAATTTCAAAAACTTCGGTTATATTTTGAGAAGCAAACTCAATTTCACTCGTTTTTTTATGGATACCAATTAGATAGCCAAAAGATTGAATTTCATTGAGAAATTGAGGAGCCTCTTCTTCATCGTTTTTGATAATTTGGTTGATCATAAAAATTAATCTTCTTGCTTTCTTAACTTTAAAATATAATTTTCTAACTCTAACTCATCTGTGTCAACCAATTCAAAGTCATTATAATGCGCTAATTGAGATGTAAAAAACTCAACAACTTTATTTTTTTCAAGAGATGGATGTACTTTAATTCCATTGAATTTTATGTTCTTCATGTACACATAAAAATCATAGTCGAAATCAGTTTCTCCTAAATGTGTATTGGCAATTTTTCCTTTCCATTTGATATCAAAAACACCAAATTCTTCTGTATCTAAAAATGTAATTTCGTGTTGTGCAACGGTATCATTCCCTAACATCGAAACACCAAAGGCTAATTTTTCTGGTTCATCAAGATTAATCGGAAGTGGATCAATTTCGAATACTTTATTATTGAGCTGATTAAAATCTAATTGCTCATTATTCTCTATCTTAATTCCCTTATTGTTCCAATATGTGCTCGAAATAATGGCATGATCATAATTGATCCAAAGTTGTTTTGTAACATTTTCTTGCGAGATATCGTCTATTTCATCTAAATCGTCTTTATATTCCTCTTCTTGATCGTAATTATCAGATTCTAAATGAAGATCCATCCATAGATCAAAATTTTCATCAAGGCGAGCACTCCAAACAAAATCTATTACTTTGTGTCCGTTTGTAAATGGGCTATTTGAAAAGTATATTTTGTTATTTTCCTTACTCATAAATTGGGGTTTGACTTCTGTTTTTGAATTTACAACGATTATTCTATTCTGCAAAATTTTAAAAAATAATTGGATTACTTATTGAATATTGTCATTGATTTTCAAACAAATAAAAAAGTGCAATTTCTATAGAAATTGCACTTTTAAATTATTTAATATGTTTATAATTGAATTATAACGTTTCTTTTAACCATTTGAAAAATTCTGTATGCCAAATGATTGAATTTTGTGGTTTTAACACCCAGTGATTTTCTTCAGGGAAATAAATAAAACGAGATTTAATTCCTTTCAATTGTAAAATTTGATATGCCTCTTGTCCTTGTCCCATTGGTACACGGTAATCGTGTCCTCCAACATAAATTAACATTGGTGTATTCCATTTATTGACTAATTCGGTACTGCTTGGATCAAATTTAGTATATGTTTTTTGTGCAGCTTTATTGTTCGTTTCCCACCAAGCACCACCGGCATCCCAGTTTGTAAAGAAAATTTCTTCTGTTGTTCCGTACATTGATTTCAAATCGAACACACCATTATGCGAAATAAATGATTTGAAACGACCTTCGTGAATTCCTGCTAAATAATAAACAGAATATCCTCCGTAAGATGCACCAACAGCTCCACGACGATCTTTATCAACATATGGTTCTTTCGAAATATCATCAATTGCTGCTAAATAATCATCCATTACTTGCCCACCCCAATCTTTCGAAATTTGCTCGTTCCATTCTACTCCATGTCCTGGCATTCCTCTACGATTAGGCGCAATCACGATATAACCTTGAGCAGCCATTAATTGAAAATTCCAACGAGGAGAATAGAACTGAGTTAAAGCAGATTGTGGACCTCCTTGACAATATAATAAAGTTGGGTATTTTTTGTTTGGGTCAAAATTTGGTGGATAAATTACCCAAGCATGCATATCTTTTCCGTCTGTCGTTTTGATCGTTCTTGCTTTTACATCACTCAACGCAATGTTATCAAAAATGTCTTTGTTTTCGTTTGTCAATTGTGTTAACGATCCAGATTTAAGATCAACTACATATATTTCTGCTGCATGATTGATATCTGTTTTTGTTACGACAGCCTTATTCCCTACAACTTCTTTAATATCTGCTATATCAAAATCACCTTTTGTAATTTGCTTTATGAAAGGCATCTTTTTCATTTTGAAGTTGACATCAACTTCAAATAATTGAACAGTTCCTCCAACTGGTGCATTGAAATATATTTTTGTACCATCATTACTCCATTTGTAATTTTGTACAGTTCCGTCCCAATGTTTTGTAATATTTAGTTCAAGATCACCACGACGAACAATTAAATCATTTTTATCCGCTTCGTAACCATCACGCGCCATACTCAAAAAAGCGAAATCTCCTTGAGACGAGAAGCTTGGTGTATTGTCATACCCCATTTTTCCTTCTGTGATATTGGTCGTTTTCTTTGTTGTTAAATCGTATTGAAAGATATCTGTGTTTGTGCTCAACGCATAATCAGTACCAAATTTCTTTTTAGAAACATACAACACTTTTGTCCCATCTGGTGCCCAAACAAATTCAGAAACTGAATACGGTTCATCTTTTAAAACATCAATCTTTGTTGCATTTTCTTTATTTTCTGACACAAATAAATGTTCAAAATGACCATCGTTCCATGTATCCCAATGTCTATAATTTAACTCATTGTAAATCTGCACATTTGATTTGTCCATTTCTGGATAATAATCTGACCCAAAAACCTTTTGTAATTTAACCTTTTCTGTTTCAGCTTTGTATTGTTGAGATTTATTTAATGAAACATCAGCCAATAGTGTTTTGTAGTCTTCAATTTCTGAAGCTTTACCACCTGCTAATGAAATCATATATGTTTTTGACGTGTCTTCTTGTGTTTTAACATCTGTAGATGTTACTTTGTAAATAAGATTTTTTTGATCTTTTGTTACTCCAACTGGAGAAACTTTTTTTACTTGCCATAGCAATTCTGGCGTCATCACTTTTTGTCCCATTGCTGTCGTCGTCATTAAAATACTTGCGACTAATATAGAAAATCTATTCATGTTAATTTTATTCAATTTCCTTGTAAAAATAACAATTCTTTATTGAGAAAGGTAAATATTCCCCATAAAAAAAGACATCATTCAATACAAAATGTATACAAATGATGTCTCCGCTAATAATTTTTTCAAATCGTCTAATCGATGTTTGAAATTAAGCTATATATTTTATATTTAATCCTTTAATTAAAAGTTTAACTTATTTTTATGAGTAAAAACTGGGATAATCGCTCCAAAAACTAAGTTTTGTTGTGAGAAGAAAAAATCTTGTTTTGCTTTATCCGATTTATTGGCAGTTGTACGAATATCATTCATATTAGCATAACCTCCTTTCATTTCTGCTTGTATAAAGAAATAATCCCAGAAAGTAAAGTTAATTCCGACCATTGCTGCTGTTGCAAAACCAGCTAAATGAAACTCATCGTAACGTTCGTTACTCATTAATTTCACATTAGAACGTGGGTATAAAATACCTGCACCCAAACCAGCAGTTACGTTAACATCTATTCCTTTTCCATTTTTAGTAATTGGAAAATGCTGAATATTATCAAAACGACGAATTTCTAAGTTCGCATAATTTAATCCATCTGTGTGCTCAAATGTTAAGAAATCTTCTGTTAATTTTTGATTGACATTATTATAATTTCCATCAAATTCAGAACCAGTATTAATCGATCCATTCATGTTAACCATTTGATCTTGATCCATTACATATTTCATGTGATCAATACCAAAAGAGATGTTCCAATTATCTGTAACAAAGTATCCTAAACGGAAATTATACTGAGGAATTGTCATTGATGTTGGATTGAAATACTTAATTCCAAAAGAAGTTTGACGGTCATGTGCCACTACATTGTCTAATGTAAAATCGTATCCATTTCCTTTGAATTGAATATCTGATTTTGTGTATTGCGCATGATTCCAACCCCAATAAACATAAAATTTTCCTTTATTATGTTTTCCTTGTCCAAAAGTAGTCGCCACCAAAGCTACTAAAAACATTACACTTATATACTTTTTCAAAATTTAAATTTTTGCAAATTTACCCCTAATATGAATGATTAAAAATGATTTATGATATCAATTTTGTATCTCTATATATTTTTAATCAATAAATATAATAAAGCGATATAAAATAAAATGATAAATATTTATTAATAATTTCTTTAGATATTTTGTAATTAAAAATTAAAATATATTTTTGTTGCGTCATGAAAGACAATCTGATCAAACATATCATTGGAATTTTTTTTACGCTTATTTTGGTGTTCAGCACGAACATGCAAGGTATTGCTGGGTACTTAGATTATCAGATAAAATTAGAGCAAAACGCTTGTGAAAATTCTACAAACGACGCAACGAAAGCACTTTTTTCACAAACTTCGACAGAAGAAGAAAATCATCATACGTCTTCGAAAGAAATTACCGAAAAAATACATTATTTTCATGAGATCAATTTGTTTACATTTTTCAAATCAAAAGAAAATTCTTTTATAGACTTTCATCATTCAAAACTTTATTCATCTTTGAACAATAGAGTTACAACACCACCTCCTGAATTAATTTAATTTTTTTTTACAGATTATTTGCTTCATTCTCTTCCAATTATTGGAAATAGAACAGCAATATTCATATCATTTTTAAAAATAATAAATTATTCATTTTATATCATTATGAACATTTTTCAAAATTGGAAAAAGGACATACCAGCGAGTATTGTTATCTTTTTCGTTGCATTGCCATTATGTTTAGGTGTTGCTTTGGCCAGTGGTGCGCCTTTATTTTCTGGGATTATTGCTGGAATTATTGGAGGAATTGTAGTAGGCTTAATTTCAAAATCACAAATCGGAGTTTCTGGACCAGCAGCAGGTTTAGTCGTTATTGTTTTAAATGCAATTACCGATTTAGGTGCTTATGAATTATTCTTAGTTGCAGTTGTAATTGCTGGTATATTTCAGATACTTTTAGGCATTATAAAAGCTGGTGTTATTGGGTATTACTTTCCTTCTTCAGTGATCAAAGGAATGTTATGTGCCATTGGTATTTCTATTTTCTTAAAACAAATTCCGTTAGCTTTCGGGTATCAAGGGAATTTTTCGTTTAGCGAATTCAGTTTTTCGAATGCTACACCAGGAGCGATTATTATCACCATAATTTCTCTATTTATCTTGATCGTTTGGGATAATATCTTAGGCAAAAAGTCTAACTTTTTCAAATTATTACCAGGATCGTTAGTAGCGGTTTTAATTGGAATTTTATATCAAATTACGATTGGAGACACCAATCACGAAGTATTCTCTATCGATCATAATCTATTGGTAAAAGTTCCTATTCCAGAAAGTATCACAGACTTCTTTGCTCAATTTACGACACCTGATTTTGCGAATGGATTAACGAATCCGTTAGTTTGGCAAACAGCCTTTACAATTGCCATTGTGGCTTCGTTAGAGTCTTTGCTTTCTGTTGAGGCAACTGATAAATTAGATCCATTAAAACGTCAAACGCCTACTAATCACGAATTAATTTCTCAAGGAATTGGAAATTCTTTATCTGGATTAATTGGAGGTTTACCCGTCACACAAGTAATTGTTCGTTCCTCTGCCAATGCGATGAGTGGCGGTCTTACAAAATTATCGACAATTACACATGGAATTTTATTATTAGTAAGTGTAATATCTATTCCAATTTTTCTAAATTTAATTCCGAATGCTGTATTAGCTTCTATCCTATTGGTTATTGGATATAAATTAGGTAATCCAAAACAATTTTTGGACATGAAAAAATTAGGAAAAGATCAATTAATTCCATTCGCTGTTACAGTGATTGCTATTCTTGCAACAGATTTGCTGAAAGGAATTATCATCGGTTTAATTGTTGGTGTTGTCGTTTCATTGATCAAATCGTATAATAATTCGCATGTGATGTTAGTAAAAGAAGGAAACATTTTTCATATGAATTTTGCTGAAGAAGTAACTTTTGTTAACCGCGGAGCAATTGTAAAAGAATTAGATGGATTGAAACCTGGATCTAACTTAGAATTAGATGTCCGTAAAACTCGAATATTAGATTATGATATCATCGAATATTTTGATGAATTTAAGGTAAAAGCTAAAAATAATAACATTAATATCCGATTAATTTCTGAACGTGGAACTGTCGATAATCCTCCCTCTTTTAGAGAATTTTTTGGTTACGTATTAGTCGCTGGAGCACATTAAAAAAAATAAAAACAAAACAATATAAAATGACAAACGAATATTACAAACAAATATTAGATAATAACAAAGCATGGGTTGAATCAAAATTAAATTTAGACCCCGATTTTTTCACCAAATTGGCTCAAGGTCAACAACCTCCTCTTTTGTGGATTGGTTGTGCTGATAGCCGAGTTCCAGCCAACGAAATTATTGGTGCGCAACCTGGTGAAGTATTTGTGCATCGTAACATTGCCAACATGGTTGTTCACACAGATATGAATATGCTTTCTGTGTTAGATTATGCTGTAAATGTCTTAAAAATAAAAGATATTATTGTATGCGGACACTATGGATGTGGTGGTGTAAAAACAGCAATGGGAAATGCTTCCGTTGGATTAATTGACAATTGGTTACGTCACATCAAAGATACTTATCGTTTCAATAAAGCAGAATTGGATGCCATTACAGATGAGAACACAAAATGTGATCGCTTAGTCGAAATTAATGCTGCTGAACAAGTTCTTAATTTAGCAAAAACGTCAATTGTACAAAATGCATGGGCAAAAGGTCAAGATTTACATGTGCACGGTTGGGTTTATGGAGTTAGTTCTGGTTTAGTAAAAGATTTAGGTGTGTCTCTTAATTCTAATGATGATTTGGAAGCTGTTTTCCAATTAAACATCTCTCACTAATTTTTTTTAGATAAGATTTTTAGAAATGTGAAATCCACTCGTTTGAGTGGATTTTGTTATTTTGATTCAAAATTTTTCCAAATTTCGAACTTTTTATCAATCTTTTCTTTTATTAGCAAATAATTTAGCTCTGAGTCTTCAACATGGTAAACAGATTTATTATCAATAATCTTTTGAAATAGATTTGTATAATCATCCAAATATGAACCATACATCTTAGAAAATTTAGAATCATTTTCATAATAATCTTTTGTAAAATTCTTACCAATTTCATTTAAATCAGAATCTAAAAATTTTCCGTCAGAATATTTAATAAGAAAAGTAGCTCCAGTAATTCTATTGCTCTTCACATCATCAATACCATCTTTTGTATCTTCAATCAATTCAGAAGAAATTAAATTATGATGAATACACCATTTTAAATACATTCCGATATGCGTAGAAGCATTTTCCTGAGTTAAATCTTTTGGATAATCATTTCCATAATGCCAAGAAGCATCATCGTACTTAAAAACTTGTTCAGTAAGTTTATTATTTTGCTTAGAACAATTTATATTAAAAATTACAAGTAATAAAAAAATCTTTTTCAAATCATATTATTTTCACATCAACTCATTACCGAATTAGCAAATTAACATTTTTTCGGCAACTCTTTCAAAAAATTATACCGTTTATTTTCAAAATCCATCATGCAATAAAAATGATTCAACCCATTTGTAACCATCAATAATTGAGAACCTAACACAATATTGTAACGTGCTATTTGATCAAAAGTTGCTTGCGAAATTGGTATATGAGGCGCTTTACATTCCACCATAATCCAAGGTTTTTCTTGTTGATAAACTACAATATCTGCACGTTTTCGCATTCCTGTGATATCAATAGGAACTTCTAAGGCAATCGCAGAAGTTGAATAACCTAAATCGTAGATTAAATAATTCAGAACGTGTTGCCTAACCCATTCTTCGGGTGTATAGACCAACCATTTTTTTCGAATCAAACAAAAGATATACAATTTATCTTGGGCTTGTTTCAATCTTATTTGGTATTTTTCGGAAAAATTTAATTGTACTAATTCAGTCATTGTATGAGTCCTGTAGAATCTTTGATCAAAGATATAAAAAACAAACACTATAAACCGATTTACTTCTTAGCGGGCGATGAACCGTTTTTCATCAATCAGGTAACTGATTTGTTAGAAGAAACTATTTTACCTGAAGAAGAAAAAGGATTTAATCAAACAATTGTTTATGGACAAGATGTAGAAATTGGACAATTAATTGGAATGGCGCGTCAATACCCAATGGGTGCGGAAAAATCGGTTGTTATTGTAAAAGAAGCTCAACATTTGAGTCGTTCGATTGATCAATTGGAAATGTATGCAAATCAAGTTCAAGATTCAACAATTTTAATCATCAATTACAAAGGAAATACATTAGACAAACGTAAAAAAATCTACAAGATTCTGAATGAAAAAGGGTTTTATTTTGAATTTAAAAAGATTTATGAAAGCGAAATTCCTGCTTGGATAGAACAAAAAGTAACTACCAATCAATTTAAAATTGAACCAAAAGCAAAGTTTCTATTGACCGAATATGTTGGTGCCGATTTATCTCGTTTGAACAATGAATTAGAAAAATTATTTACAATAGTTGGTGCTGATAAAACGATTACACCCAAACATATCGAAGAACATATTGGGATTAGCAAGGATTATAATGTATTTGAATTACGAAATGCAATCGAAACGAAAAATATCGAGAAAGCATTTAAAATTATCAAGTATTTCGAAAAAAATCCAAAAGATAATCCGTATGTGGTTTCTATCACAACAATTTTCAATTTGTTTACGAATATCATTCAAATCCATGTAACAGCGGATAAATCGAAACAAAATCTGGCAAAAGTTTTAGGTATTAACCCTTATTTTGTACAAGGAATGATGACGGCAGCAAATAATTATCCGTTAAAAAAAGCAACGAGAATTATTTCTTTTATTCGCGAATATGACTTGAAAGGTAAAGGTGTTGGCACAACAGGAAATGTAACGCCAAGCCAATTGTTGATTGAATTAGTGTATAAAATTATGCATCTATAATTTTAAGAAATAATCTTATACTAAAAGTAAAATTAGAATAACTAAATTTGTAAAAAATAAAACTCACAATGGAAAATAACGTAAGAGAAGTCATCATTATAGGATCGGGACCAGCTGGTTATACTGCAGGGATTTATGCGGCTCGCGCTAATATGAATCCGTTAATTTTAACAGGAATGGAGCCTGGTGGTCAATTAACAACAACAACCGATGTTGAAAATTTCCCGGGTTATCCTGAAGCAGTAACTGGACCAGAATTGATGGCTGATTTACAAAAACAAGCAGAGCGTTTTGGAACTGAGATTAAATATGAATATGTAACGGAAGTAACTTTTGGAGAAAAAGAAGGTGATATCCACCATGTAAAAACAAATACAGCTGAGTATCAAACACGTTCTATCATTATTTCTACTGGTGCAACTGCAAAATATTTAGGATTAGATGATGAAACAAAGTATGCTGGTAGCGGAGTTTCGGCTTGTGCTACTTGTGATGGTTTCTTCTACCGTGGAAAAGATGTTGCTGTAGTTGGTGGTGGTGATACTGCTGCTGAGGAAGCTACATACTTATCAAAACTTTGTAATAAAGTCTATTTATTGGTTCGTAAAGACGAAATGCGCGCTTCTAAAGCGATGCAAGATCGTGTAGCTAATACACAAAATTTAGAGGTTTTATACAACCACGAATTAATTGGTCTTGATGGAAATAATGTTGTTGAGAAAGCTAAAATTATCAACAATGTAACGAATGAAGAAAAAGAATTAATTGTAGATGGTGTTTTTATCGCAATTGGACATAAACCAAATACAGATTTATTTGTTGGTAAATTGGATATGGACGAAACGGGTTATTTAATTACGCAAGATCGTTCGTACAAAACAAATATACCTGGAGTTTTTGCTGCGGGTGATGTACAAGATTCTGTTTACAGACAAGCAATTACAGCAGCAGGTGCTGGTTGTGGTGCAGCTTTAGATGCAGAACGCTATGTAGCAGAATTTTTTGAAGGATAATTATTCAGAAGAAATTATAAATACTAAAATAGCGAGCTAATGCTCGCTATTTCTTTTAATAAAATAAACAACTACAAATTATTTCAGGAATTTCTGTTGATATTCTTTTCTGTATGCATAATAAAATACAACTGGAAGAATTGTAAAGGATAGGATTAAACAAATGATTAATCCTCCTACAATCATAATTGCCAAAGGCTTTTGAATTTCTGATCCCATTCCGGTAGAAAGTGCTGCTGGTAATAATCCCATCGATCCCATAAGCGCAATCATCACAACAGGGCGTATTCTACTTTTAACACCATTAACTATTGCTTCTTTTAATTGCATTTTATGTTTTAAATTATCTCGAATAACACCAATTAGAACAATACCATCAATTGTTGCTACTCCAAAAAGAATAATAAAACCTATTCCCGCAGATATACCAAAAATAGTTCCTGTTATCCAAAGCGAAATAAATCCTCCAATAAAAGCAAAAGGCAGTGTTAATGCAGCTATCGCTGTGTCTTTTACATTTCCGAAATTAGTGTACAGTAATAATAAAATCAAAACTAACGAAATCGGAACAACCATTGCTAATTGTTTTGCTGCGCGCTCTTTACTTTCGAATTCACCAGCCCATTCTATGTAATTTTCTTTCGGTAATTTAACTTCTTTGGCCACTACTTTCTTCGCTTCATCGATTGTACTTCCTAAATCACGACCTTCTATACTAAATCCTACACCGATATAACGACTATTTCCTTCTCGATAAATAAAAGCAGGTCCTGTTTGATAACCAATTGTAGCTATTTCCTGCAAAGGGACATTGTTCCCGTTACTTGACGGAATCAAGATATTTCCAATTTTCTCAGGAGTATCTCTATAAGCTTCCTGAAAACGAAGAATAACATCAAACTGTCTATCATTTTCATAAAACTTAGTAGCTGCTTGTCCACCAATTGTCATTTCAATTACTGCCTGAACATCCGCTGTACTAATACCATATTTCGCCATTTTTGTATCACTCAATTCTATTCTAAGTTCAGGTAATCCAATATTTTTGTAAACATTGATATCCGTTATCCCATTTACTTTTTCGATAGATAAAGCTACCTTATTTGCATATTTTTCTAAATCATACAAATCATCACCAAAAATCTTAATAACTAATGAACTTTTTACACCTGCTACATATTCTTCAACATTATCTTGAATGGGTTGCGAAAATCCAAATACAATTCCAGGATAATGATTCAGTTTATCTCGCATCTCTTGAATAATCTCTTCTTTTGAAACCTTGCGTTTCCAATCTTTTTCATCTTTTAATTGAATATTAAATTCAATATTGAAAAATCCTGTTGGATCAGTTCCATCATTTGGACGACCTGTTTGTGTTAAAATAAAATCAATTTCATCACAATCTTTCTGCATCAACTCTTTCATCTCTTTTGTTAATCGAGTTGATTCTTGTAAATTGACACTATTTGGTAAAGTTGCACGAATGTAAATTGCTCCTTCATTCAATTTCGGAAGAAATTCTGATCCATAATGTGAGAACTTAAACAAACAAAGAGCTAAAATCCCTAAAAAAATTCCTATTGTTGCTTTTTTATAACGAAATGCTGTTTCATATAATCCGAAAATAGTTTTCTGAAAAAATCGAGTAATAAAGTTCTCTTTCTCCTCCATATTTTTCTTAAAAAGCAACTTACACATTGCAGGAACATAAGTTAGACTTAATATTAAAGATCCTAATAATGCGTATCCCAATGTAAATGCTAAAGGAGAGAACATTTTACCTTCCACTTTTTGGAATGAAAATATCGGTAATAAAGCAACAATAAGAATAAGTAAGGCAAAGAAAATATAAGAAGCTACACTTCCAGCACTTTTCTTTATAACGCCCATTTTACTCATTTTTGCGAAACGTTCTGCTCCTACTTTATGTTGCATGGTTGCTAAAGCAACAAAAACTGTTTCCACAATTACCAAAGTTCCTTCTAACAACAATCCAAAATCCAATGATCCCATTGAAATTAAATTCGCTGGTAATCCTTGTATTTTCAACATAATAATTGCGAACAAAAACGAAAGCGGTATAACCGAAGCTACAATAAATGTTGATTTCCAATTATATAAAAAAACAAAAACAATTAATGATACTAATAAAATACCTTCAATGATATTTTTAGAAACCGTATGTACTGTATTATCAACCAATTTGGTACGATCTACAACTGTTTCAATTTTTACATTATCTGGTAAAGTTCTTGTATTTAATTCTTCAATCTTTGCTTTCAGATTTCCAATGACTTCAGATGGATTTTCTCCTCGTAGCATAATAACGATACCTTGTACCATATCATCATTTTCATTATAACCAACTTGTCCTAATCTAGGTTTATTTGAAACAACAACATCTGCTACATTTTTGATAAGAATTGGTGTAGAACCATTTAGAGCAACAGTAATATTTCCTATATCCTCCATCTTATCTAACAAACCAACACCACGAACTACATAAGCTTGATCTCCTTGCTGAATAACATCTCCACCTACATTTATATTTGATTTAGAAACTGCTTCGTAAACATCTAAAGGCGATAAATTATAATTTTTTAATTCTGTCGGATTGATTTTAATTTCATATGTTTTTTCTTCTCCACCAAAACTTACAACATCTGCAACTCCAGATACAGAAAGTAATTCACGCTCAATTACCCAATCTTGTATCGCTGTAACTTCCTTAATCGGTAAATCACTTTTGATCACATAACGAAAAATCTCTCCCGTAGCACCAGAAGGTGGTTCAATATCCGCATCAGCTCCTTCTGGTAAATCAACTCCACTTAATTTATTCGATACGTATTGTTGTGCATAAAAATCATCTACACCATCTTCAAACTGAACAGTAACAACAGATAATCCGAAAAGAGAAATAGAACGAATATTTGATTTATGCGGAATACTATTCATTACTTTTGAAACTGGTAGAGTCACCAATTTTTCCATTTCCTCAGCACTTCTTCCTGGCCATTGTGTTATAATACGAGCTCTAGTATTTGTTACATCTGGAAATGCCTCTATTGGTGTGTGTTTTAAAGAAAATATACCTACAAAGAGTAATGCAAATACAGCAAATAAAACAAAGGTTGTATTTCGTAACGAAAAAGTTACGACTGATTGTACTAACTTTTTCATTTATTATTTATTTAATTCCTCAAATATCATTAGAGCGTTTCGAGAAATAACTTTCTCATTTGGAGCAAACTTTTCGCTAACAAATGTGAATTCTTCATTCTGACCAATCGTCGTAATTTTTCGGTTTTCCATTGTACAATCATTTTTATATACCACCACATATTCCTTGTTGTTCTCAAAAACTTTGGCTTTGTTTGGTATCGCAAATGCATTTCCAATAATATTTTGTTTATCGATAATAATATCTGCACTCAAACCTGGCATCAAGTTCAAATCTTGATTTTCTAACACAACACGCGCTTTCAAAACGTGTTCATTTTCATCAAACACATTGTATATTTTATCAATTTTTCCAACATAAATTCGATCAGGATACGCCATAGATTTCACTTTTACAGCATCACCTTTTTTTACATATTGCAGATTATTTGCGTAAATATTTACCATTACCCAAACCTGTTTTAAATTTGAAATAGAAAAAAGATTTTCATCTGAATCTGAAGTAATAGATTGACCAACGCTCATGTTTTTCTGAACGATATAACCATTTTTAGGTGATAAAATCTGGAATTGACCATTGCCAACTGCACGATATATCTTCAAGGTAGCATTGATTTTATCAATTTCAATTTGCGCTGATTGTAATTCGTGTTCTGCCTCTGTAACTTCGGGCTGAGAAGCCATTCCATCATTCAATAATTCTTTTTTCGACTTGATTTGTTTTCGAATCAAATCCATTTGATTTTGATGATAACGCTTTTGCTGCACCAAATCCAGTACTTCGTTCGATTTTACAACTGCCAAAACTTGACCTTGACGAACATAATCGCCTAATTCAAAATTCACTTTATCTACCACTCCTTGCAGCAAACTTTTAAAACCAACCAAATCATTTTCGTTGTATTCAATTTTTCCTGACAAGGTTAATTGTTCGTGAATCGGCTGCTCTAAAACAGCTACAATTTCAGTTGATTTTTTCAGTTGTTCGTTCAAACAAAATTTGTCTTCTTTTACCGCTTCTTTCTGGGGTTCTTGTTTGTTACAACTACTTAAAAACAAGGTAAAAGCAGCTAAAAAATATAAAGTTTTTTTCATCATCTTATAAATCTTGTCCAACGATATAATTTAATTCTTCGAATGTGTTTTGATAATTCTCTAACAAATCAAAATAAGCTTGTTGAGATTCTCGATAAGCCTGCGTAAAATCAATAAATTCTAGTAAAGTGATTTGTTTATTTTGGAGATGTTTTTTATAATTGTCAATCATGGTTAATTGTTCTTGATTATTCAATTTTTTCCACTGAATAAGTGCTTTATCCAATTGACTAATTTGATTTTGAAGTCGATCGATCGAAATATCTAACTCAGAATGTAGCGCATTTTTCGTAATTTGTTGTTGATTCAGTAAAATTTCAGAAGCTTTGATGTTTCCTTTATTCGTATTGAAAATCGGTAAATCAATACTTACACCAACACCAATAAAATCGCGCATAATATTTCCACCTCGATCATAATTTACTTGAAAAGCCAAATCTGGTGTACGTTGTGCTTTTTCTAAAATCAATTGTTTTTCAGCTAAATTGATTTCATTCTCTTGTTTTTTTAACGCTATATTTTGCTCTTTCGCTAATTGTTTAGCATTAAATGGAATTGATTTGGAGTGAGAATTGAATCTTGAAAAATCGATTTCATTTACATTTAAATCTGAGTTTTGCGTTAACAATCGAAGTTTATTGATGTATTCAATTTCTTGATTTTCTAGCTCAATTTGATCTTTTTGTAAACCTATTAATTCGGTTTGAAGTCTGTAAAAATCTGCTTTCGGAACATTTTTTAAATCTGCTTGTCGCTGATATTGCGTCATCATTTGTTCAAACAAATCAACGCTATTTTGCAATTCTTTCTTTTCAGATTGAATACGCGCTAACGAAAAATATGTTTGTCTTAATTCTTTTTTCAGCTCACGCAATAATTCCTCATACTCAAAAAGTGCAGAACTCTTCTCTAATTCTTTAATCGCAACACGCTTTTTTCGTTTACCAGCGGTTTCAATTAATTGCTCTAATTCGACAGAAATTTGTTGATTTTTCCCGTATTTACCGAATAAATAAGGCTGTTCTTCTACATTATAAGTTTTCCAAAGATTAACCTCAGAAATACTCAACGTTGGATTTTGCCATAATTTCTCCTGAATAATTTCAGCATCAATTCTGTCTACATTGAATTTATTCGCAATAAGCGCATAATTTTTTTGTAAAAACGCTGCTTCTAAATTGTCCAACGTTATGTTTTGCGCCTGTGTTTGTATCGCAAGAACAATTGGAATTGCTGTATAATAGATCTTCTTCACTTCTACTCTTTTTGAAAATTCAAAAGTAAAAGTGTAAGATTAAGGTGAGTTTTAAGTTAGATTAAAAGTAGATTAGAAAATGAGTTTAACAATCGTTCCTTTAGGTTTATTCGGAACAATTTCGATATCAATTTGATGAAGTGTAAAAATAATATTCGCCATCGAAAGTCCAATGCCTTTTCCTTGAAAATCTTGCGTATTTTTTCCTCGAAAAAAGTTTTGTTTAATTTGTTTGATATCGGTTTCTAAAATACCAATTCCTAAATCGGAAATATGAATTTGTAAACGATGATTAATTTCCAAAAACTGTACTAAAATCGGTTGATTGTTCGAATATTTTATCGCGTTACTTACTAAATTATTCAACGCAACTTCTAATAATTTTTCATTTCCTTGAATGGTTAACAATTGATTATTTTCGACTTGTAAATCCACATTTATACGTGCTTGATGATACAAAATAGCATTTTCAATCACTTGCCAAACTACTTCATCAATCCGAATTTGACTAAATTCAAAACTCGTTTTTGCTCCCGAAAGTAACATCATTTGGTCTAACGTTTCTTGTAAATCATTCGTATATTGTTTAAGCTGTACAATTACGTCTTCGTATTCTTCGAGCGTTCTTTTTTTATGATTTATCACCTCTAAAGTCACTAATAATGCAGTAATTGGCGTTCGTAACTCGTGCGAAACATAATCAATAAAATTCTTTTGTACATTAAAAGTTTGCGCCATTCGATCAATAAAGTGATTGTAGGTTTTGATTAAATCCTCAATTTCTGCATACGATTTATTAAGCTTTAAAGGTTCTGTAAAATTCTTCGCATCACGCTCTTTTATTTGTTCAATAATTTTTGTGATCGGCTCATAAGCAATTATTCCTAAAAAATTAGAAAATAGATAAATAAAAATCAACCCAACCAATGAAACCGAAATCAAAATTTGAAGTAACGATTGCATTTGTTCGTTAAATTCTTGTTTAGATTCACGCGTGATTACAACAAAATCACCTTCGTTATCATGATAAAAAATTCCGTTATAAAAGAAATCTTTACTTGTAAAAAAATCGGATTTATTGGCACGAATATTTTCTATAAAATTGGTTGAAATATCTTTATTAGAAGACATATTTCCATTGTATTTTTTGTTGTTATGATCAACAATTAAAATATTTTTTCGGGAAATCGTCTTCTCTAATTGACTTTTGATATTATTATGTTCTAAAACAGGTAATTCGTCCTTTTCTAAATAATAAATAGAAGCCAAAAGTGTCTTATTCTGCAATGATTTGATCTCTTTTTTCTCCATTTCGGTATAAAAAGAAAAGTAAATAATTGTAGAAACAATCAGAATAATGATACTGAAAATAACGACTGAATAAAGTGCTAATCGGTGTTTTAATTTCATAAGTTAGGCTTTAAACATATAACCAACGCCTTTTACCGTGTGAATATATTTCGTACCATTTTTCTCTATTTTATTACGCAAATACGAAATGTAAACATCCACAACATTGGTGTGATTATCGAATGTTATTCCCCAAACCGCATTTAAAATTTGGATACGAGTAACGGTTTTATCTATATTTTCGATTAAATAATTCAACAACTTAAATTCTCGGGGAGAAAGTTCTGTTTCTTCTTTATTTACAAAAACTTTGTATTGATCCAAATCAATTTCTAAATCATCAAAAATCAATTTATTTTCAGGAGCTTCTTGCGAACGAAACTGATTCCGGCGCGTCAAAGCTTTGATTCGCGATAATAATTCGTCGAAATGAAATGGTTTTGTAATGTAATCATCTGCACCATAATCTAAAGCGGATACTTTATCTTGAACTGTATTCAAAGCGCTTAACATCAATATTGGAGTGAATATTTTCTTGTAACGAAGTGTTTGTACAAGCTGAATTCCATCCATTTTTGGTAACATAATGTCACAAATAATCAAATCAAACTGAATCGTAATAAATTCATCTAAAACAGTTTCTGCATCTTTACAAAGCGTAACAAAATATCCATTTTCTTCTAGTCCTTTGATTAAAAAATCGCTAATTCGCTTATCATCTTCGATTACTAAAATTTGCATACACTATCCTTTTTTTCAAAATTAATGAAATTGACCAAGATAAAATGAATTTAAAGTATTTTCTAATTATTTTTTAATTTAAAAAGCTCAACCAATATACACAGCCCCAAAAAGTTAGACACTTTTAGGGGCAGTGTAAAGGCACCCTTTGTAAAAATATAAAATAGTTGGAATTAAAATCGTAAAATATTTTCTTTCGCTTGATTGAAACCTAAGATTAAATCATCAAAAACTTCTTGTACAGTTGGAATTGAATCAATTAATGCAGAAACTTGTCCTATTTCTAATTCACCATTTACCAAATCACCTTCAAACATTCCTTTTTTAGAACGACCTCTACCTAAAAGCTCTTTCAACTCTTCCGCAGTTGTTCCTTGTTGATATTTTTGTTGCACTTGGTTATAAAATTCATTTTTAATCAAACGTACTGGTGCCAATTCTTTCAATGTTAGTTGTGTATCGCCTTCTTTTGCATTTACAATCACTTCCTTGAAAGCTTGATTAGCAGACGATTCTTGCGTAGCTGCAAAACGAGATCCAATTTGTACACCATCAGCACCAAGAGCAAAAGCTGCCAAAATTTGAGCACCTGTACCAATTCCTCCTGCTGCAATTAAAGGAATATCGATTTGTCGTTTTACATTTGGAATAAGACATAAAGTCGTTGTTTCTTCTCTGCCATTATGTCCACCCGCTTCAAAACCTTCTGCCACGACAGCATCCACTCCAGCTTCTTGAGATTTTAACGCAAATTTTGCACTACTGACAACATGCGTTACTGTAATGCCTTCTTTTTTTAAAATTTCTGTCCACGTTTTTGGATTTCCAGCAGAAGTAAAAACAACTTTCACACCTTCTTCCACAATTATCTGCATAATTTCTTCAATATTAGGATAAAGCATTGGTACATTTACGCCAAAAGGATGATTAGTAGCTGCTTTACACTTTTTTATGTGTTCCCGCAAAACATCAGGATACATGCTTCCAGCACCTATTAAACCAAGCCCTCCAGCATTACTAACAGCCGATGCTAAACGCCAACCACTGTTCCAAATCATACCTCCTTGAATAATTGGATATTTTATTGCAAATAATTTTGTTATATTCGTGTCCATTTTCGTTATATTTAGGCATAAAATTAAATAAATAAAGACAACGAAAAAATTTAATTTTAACATAAAGACTGACAGTTTGACTTTGGCAAATTATTTGATTTGCAAAAAATCGAATTTTAAAACAAATTAGAGTTTAATTATCTCTACTAATAATAAAAAATATAAGCTATGTATTGGACTTTAGAATTAGCATCTTATTTGAGTGATGCACCTTGGCCAGCAACTAAAGATGAATTAATCGATTACGCAATTCGTACTGGTGCACCTTTGGAGGTGGTAGAAAACCTACAATCTATTGAGGACGAAGGAGATTCTTACGAAAGCATTGAAGAAATTTGGGCTGACTATCCAACGGACGATGATTTCCTTTGGAACGAGGACGAATATTAAAATAAAAAAGCCCGAATTGGGGCTTTTTTCGATTCTATAATCTATAACTAACATAGTTAACGTATATTTGCATCTTAATTAGTCTCAAATATATTGTGGCTAATTTTGACGAAGAACGCAGAAAAATATGAATATTTTAAACAAAATTTTACAAGGATTCTTAGGTGATAAGAATGCAAAAGACGTAAAAGAATTACAAAAATATGTTGACCTTGCTAATCAAGCAGGTCAATCACTTGGTTCATTAACTATAGATGAATTAAGAGAAAAAACGACAGGTTTCAAAACTCAATTAATAGAAGCTACTAAAGAACTGAAAGCTCAAATTGATGAGCTAAAGAAAAAAGTAGAAGAAACTGAAGATTTTGGAGAAAAAGAAGACTTGTATACTGAAATTGATAAAATCAATAAACAAGCTTACGAAATTGAAGAAAAGATTTTATTAGAAATTTTACCTGAAGCTTTCGCAGTAATGCGTGAGACAGGTAAACGTTTTACAGAAAATGAAACTTTAGAAGTAACTGCTTCTGATTTTGATAAAACATTAGTTCAACGTGGACATGATTTCGTTTCATTAAAAGACGAAAACACT
Source organism: Empedobacter sp. 225-1 (assembly GCF_030328185.1). Lineage (NCBI taxonomy): Bacteria > Pseudomonadati > Bacteroidota > Flavobacteriia > Flavobacteriales > Weeksellaceae > Empedobacter > Empedobacter sp. 225-1. Next base: position 22,309 of record NZ_JACALO010000042.1, read on the forward strand.
GCTATTTGGAGAAACTCTTGGGATGCTGCTGGTCGTCAAGTAACATGGGACATGTCTCATTATGATGTACAGTTTATTGGTGGTTCTGCTTTACACTTAGGTCGTATTGCAGAGATGCAAACCGGTGAAGGTAAAACCTTGGTTGCAACTTTACCAATTTACTTAAATGCTTTAACAGGTCGTGGAGTTCACTTGGTAACTGTAAATGATTACTTAGCAAAACGAGATATGGCGTGGATGCGTCCTATTTTCTCATTTCATGGATTATCTGTTGATTGTATTGATAACCATCAACCAAATTCACCAGGTCGTCGCGAAGCATATGCTTCTGATATTGTTTATGGTACAAATAACGAATTTGGTTTCGACTATTTACGTGACAATATGGCAAACACGCCAGACGCATTGGTGCAACGTGAGTTAAACTTTGCAATTGTCGATGAGGTCGATTCTGTATTAATTGATGATGCTCGTACTCCATTGATTATTTCTGGTCCAGTACCACAAGGAGATCGTCACGAATTTGATGTGTTACGACCAAAAATTGATCGTTTATACCAAATGCAACGTGAGATGTTAGGAAAAACATTAAACGAAGCGAAAACATTATTCAAACAAGGAGATACAAAAGAAGGTGGTTTCAAATTGTACCAAGTTTATCGTGGTTTACCGAAATACAAACCATTAATTAAGTTCTTATCTCAAGATGGTATTCGTGCTCAATTACAAAAAACAGAAGCGCATTTCATTCAAGATAACAACCGAGAAATGCCAAAAGTTGATGAACATTTATACTTCGTAATTGATGAAAAACAAAATCAATCAGATTTAACAGATAAAGGAATTGAGTATTTGTCTAAAGGAATGGAAGACGAGAATTTTTTCATTTTACCAGATGTTTCGACAAATATTGGAGCAATTGAAAACTCTGGAAAAGATAAAGAAGAAATTCTTAAAATGAAAGAAGAATTCTTCCGTAATTTCTCTATCAAATCGGAGCGTATTCATACATTAAGTCAATTGTTAAAAGCCTATACTTTATTCGAAAAAGATATCGAATATGTAGTGGTTGATGGTGAAGTAAAAATCGTTGACGAATCGACAGGACGTATTATGGATGGTCGTCGTTACTCTGATGGATTACACCAAGCAATTGAAGCGAAAGAAAATGTAAAAATTGAAGCAGCTACACAAACGTTTGCGACAATTACATTACAAAACTACTTCCGTATGTACAACAAATTAGGAGGTATGACTGGTACTGCGGAAACTGAAGCAGGTGAATTTTGGGAAATTTACAAATTAGATGTTGTTTCTATTCCAACAAACCGTCCTATTTTACGTCATGATAAAAATGATATTGTTTTCAAAACAAATCGTGAAAAATATAAAGCAGTAATCGAGGAAATTGTTCGCTTATCACAAGATGACAAACGTCCAGTTTTAGTTGGTACAACAAACGTTGAGATTTCTGAGATATTATCAAAAGCGTTAAAATTGCGTGGTATTAATCACAACGTTTTAAATGCGAAATTACACAAAAGCGAGGCTGATATTGTAACAGAAGCTGGTAAACCAGGAGCTGTAACAATTGCAACGAACATGGCTGGTCGTGGTACCGATATTAAATTAACAAAAGAAGTAAAAGATTCTGGAGGTTTAGCAATTATTGGTACAGAACGTCACGATTCTCGTCGTGTAGACCGTCAGTTACGTGGTCGTGCTGGTCGTCAAGGAGACCCAGGATCTTCTCAATTCTTTGTTTCGTTAGAAGATTCATTAATGCGTTTATTCGGTTCAGAACGAATTGCAAAGTTAATGGACCGTATGGGACACAAAGATGGAGATGTAATTGAACACTCTATGATTACAAAATCAATTGAACGTGCACAGAAAAAAGTAGAAGAAAACAACTTTGGTATCCGTAAGCGTTTATTAGAATATGATGATGTAATGAATAAACAACGTGAAGTAATTTACAAACGTCGTCACAATGCATTATTCGGAGATCGTTTGGAGGTAGATATTGCAAACATGATTTATGATGTAGCTGCTTCTGTTGTAAGTTCAAACAAAGATTTTGAAGACTTTGGACAATATGAATTAGATTTAATTAAATACTTCACAATGGGAACTCCTGTTACAGAAGACGAATTTAAATCTAAATCTGTAAAAGAGTTAACAAACATCACATACGACGCGGCAATTGCAGATTACAAAGCACGTATGCAGTATGTTGCAGAAACTGCTTTCCCTGTTATTTCGAATGTTTTCGAAAATCAAGGTCATATGTTCTCTCGTATTCAAGTGCCGTTTACAGATGGATTGCGTCAAATGACAGTTGTTTGTGATTTGAAAGAAGCGTACGAATCTCATGGAAAAACATTAATCAAAGATTTCGAAAAATCGGTTGTATTAAGTTTAATCGATGATAACTGGAAAGAGCATTTACGTGATGTTGATGATTTACGTAAAACGTCTCAGAATGCAGTTTACGAGCAGAAAGATCCATTGGTTGTTTACAAACAAGAGTCTTTCCATATCTTCCAAAGAATGTTAGATACAGTGAACAAAGAAATTATTTCGTTCTTGTTCAAAGGTGAATTACCAAATGCACAAAAAGAAGAATCTGTAGAAGAAACTGAAACAGCGAACTAACAGATTTAAAATAATTTTTTAAACCCTTTCTGAATGTTTTTAGAAAGGGTTTTTTGTTATATTTATGATTTACATTAAATATGAAAATACTCCTTTCTAAATATATCCAATTTGGGATTCTTATAATGATAATATTGTTTTTTATCTCATGTGATAATTGTGAGAGATTTTATGATGATATTAATAATCTTGAAAGCAATATTATTGTAACAAAAAATTTAACAAAAGAACAGTCTTTTCCAAAAGTTGTTATAGAAGGTCTGAGTTTAAAAACAAAAAAGATAGAAACTCTATCTACACAAAATAGGTCTTGGATTGGAATTAGTAAATATATAAAAATAGGTGATACTGTAATAAAGAAAAAACGAGAGCCTATTATGTATGTTTACAAAAAAGATTCTATTATAGTTCATGCTTTTGAAAATTTTTGTCAAAAATCTATAAATCATAAAACTGATGAAATAAAAAGTATAGGAAATAGAATTTTTATTCGAAAAAATTTTTATTTGAAATGAGTGCAAAAACATTCACAATAATACAAAAGGCAAATTAAGGTTTGCCTTTTTGTAATCTTCCCCAAAAAAAGCTACGCATAAAAGTAGAATATTTTTTAAATTATGAAGTAGCCATGTTCAAGTTATAAGTGCAACTGGCCAAGTAGATTTTAGTTTTTCGATAGGGCTAATATAGCCAAACTTTCTT
>NZ_JACALO010000043.1:0-23776 GCF_030328185.1 Empedobacter sp. 225-1
TTTGTGTAGTAACTACAATTTACTGCTTTTTAGCAGGTTGTACAACTTTTATATACAATCTAATACAAATGCACTACTGGTTAATTTATTTTTTTATTAATTTTCATTGTCAATATTTTATAATGTATAATCTTACCAACTACCAGATGCTCCACCGCCTCCGAAGCTTCCTCCTCCGAAGCCACCAAAGCCGCCTCCGCCGCCAGATGATCCACCCCAAGAACTTCCTCCTGAGCCAAAACCTCCACTACCGAAAACAGAACTTCCAGTGTTCATAATAATAATGTCATCTAACAGACTTCGTCTGCCACCATTTCCTCCATTTCCATTATTATTTCCTCCTTTACCTTTTGACATAATAATAAAGATAAAGATGAAAAATCCAATAACAAAAATAAGAACAAACCAATCCATTTCGGGTTCATTAGATTTTGGTTTATCTTGTTTATATTGTCCTGCAAATGCTTTAAAAATAGAATTAACTCCAGCATTTATTCCACCAGCGTAATCACCTTTTTTGAAATAAGGAATAATTACTTGATCGATTATGGATTTATTGACACTTGGAGGTAAATAAATTTGAGCCGAATATCCCGTTCTGATAGTAATCTTACGATCTTTTTCACTCAATACAATAACAACTCCGTTGTCTTTACCTTTTGTTCCAACACCCCAATTTTCTCCAATTTCATTTGCAAACGTCTCCAAGGGATAACCATCCAAAGACTCTACTGTTAAGACCAAAATTTGAGTTGAAGTAGAGTCGTTATACGCTACCAATTTTCGTTCTAAATCATTCAATTGCATTGCATCAAAAACGTGTGCATAATCCTGCACTAACTTTTTTGGTGGATTTTTCATCTTAACCAATTCATCTGGTGTCTGACCAAAAACGGTTAAAATTGAAAAGAAAAATGTTAGAAAAAAATATTTAATTGTAGCTAATTTCATCTGAAAGTTCATTTGTATCATCCTCTTGATAAGGAAAATATTTTTTAAGTGCTTTGCCTGTTTTTTTAATTCCTTCACAAAGGCCTTTTGTATAATTTTCTTTTTTGAAATGTTTGATAACTTCTTCTTTTATATCATCCCAAAAATCATCAGGTGTTACTTTATCAATTCCCTCATCGCCGATAATTGTAAAATTATGATCGGTTGGAGAAACATGGAATAAAACACCATTTCTGTTTTTTGTTTTATACATTTCTAATCTTTCGAAAACCTCTAAAGCTTTATCAAAATGATTTGGAGAAGATTCGAATTCAATATGAATTCGAATCTCACCACTTGTATTTTTCTCGGCTTTTTGAATGGCTTCGATTATTTTTTTTTCATCTTTTGAAGAAAGAAATTGATGTTTCTTTTTTCCCATAGTGATGATTTTTTTATTATTTAGAAAAATCTATTGTAGGAGCATTTTCAGTTCCTGCCGCAGCTTCGAAATATCCTTTCTCTGTAAAACCAACAATTCCAGCCATCATATTCGTTGGGAATGTTTTAATTTTAGTATTATACACTTTTGCTGCTTCGTTGTATTTTTTTCTTTCGAATAAAACTTCTTGTTCCATACTTTCAATAGAAGCTTGTAAATTAGTAAATCCTGTTACAGCTTTTAACTCTGGGTATCTTTCTACAGATACCAATAAACGGCTTAATGTAGATCCTAATTGATCTTGCGCAGCTTGGAATTTAGAAATATTTTCTTGTGTCAATTGATTTGGATCATCAATTTTTATTTGATTTGATGTTGCTTTTGCACGTGCATCTATAACAGCAGTTAATGTTTCTTTTTCATAATTCGCAGCACCTTTTACAGTTCCAACTAACTGATTGACTAAGTCTGAACGTTTTTGGTATGTATTTTCTACGTTCGACCATTGCGATTTCACATTTTCTTGCATAGGTACTAATCCGTTATAAACAGACATTAACCATAGTCCAATAATTACAATTATTCCAACTAAAGCTCCACCTCCAATAAGACATCCTTTGTTTTTCATAGTTATTTTTTATTTATTAATATGTAAAAATAGTATTTTTTCAACAATCTTTTATCAAAAATAAAGCCGAGCTTTTAAGCAAACTCGGCGAAGATATTTTCTACTATTTTAAGGCTTAATTTAGTAATGTTTTAGCCCAACTTTGTTCGATAGGTAATAACCAATTTTGTTTAAAATCGTGTAAAGAAGAAACACCGTTATTGAAAACGTTTACATTTTTAATAGCACCTTCTTTTACTTTTTGTTTAAAATTCGGTAATTTTTCGATGAAGATTTCTTCCTCATTTTCGTAAGAAACTAACATACGGTTTAATAAATCAAACGAATAAGCAGCATCTATTTCGCGTACTAATTTCGTCAACTTATCAATTGAGCATCCACTTGCGGTTGCTTGATTTTCGTCTACTGCAACTACAATAAATTGATCATACGGTAAAACAAAATCAGCTAAAAGTTCAGCTCCATGTGCATTCCAATCTGCAATAAAAGTATTTAATTTTGTTGTAATAACTTCTTTTTCTATTGCCGAGAATTTACGATTGGCTTGAAAAATCCAAATTCTTGATTCGTCTGCTAAATTCATTTTCTCTTCATTTAAAATTTGTATTCAAAGTTACGAAATTATTTTAGCTAATGAGCAAAAAGCAAAAAAGGAGATTGTTTCCAATCCCCTTCTTTTAATAAAAACTATGAATAAAATTATATTCTTTTTACATTTACTGCCATAAGTCCCTTTTTACCTTTTTCTAGGTCAAAAGTTACTCTGTCATTTTCATTAACTCTATCTACTAATCCTGATACGTGTACGAAAATATCTTCACCTCCATTAGCACTTGAAATAAAACCAAAACCTTTTGATTCGTTAAAGAATTTTACTGTTCCTTCTTGCATTTATATATTATTTAATAATTAATTTTTTGAAATTTGAGTCGCTCTGTAGCCTTTTTCGCTTATTGCTTTTTTAAACTCTACTGCATCTCCTACTTTTAATAATTCTTTCGATTCTTTGAAATGGAAAAAAACTTTCTCTGTAGAATTTGTTATTTTGATAAATCCAAAACCTTTCTGATCGTTGTAATTATCAACTACACCTGTTATAAAAACATCTTTATCTTCTGATCTAGAGTTATTCAATAAATCCTTTTCTTTGTCTTGAAGGTGAGGAGGAATATCTGTAAAGTTTCCTAAAACATCAACATAAACAATCATTTCTTCTAATGATTTTCCTTTGTTATTATTTTCTTTACGATTTTCTCTTTTATTTTTTTTCTCTATTTTTTTTAATGCTCTTTTTTTATTTTTTTCCTTTTTAGATGTGGAATCTGCCATAGATATTTTTTATCAAATTTTATTGTTACTTATATAAAAGAGAGATAAAAAAATAAATACCCAACTAAATGAATATCAATTCTAGAGTAATAATTTCGAAGTACAAAAATTAATAAAATGAGTTGACTGAAGTCAAAAAATATAATTAAAAAAGTAAATTAAAGCTTAAAATCTTGTCTCTAATACTTTGCAAATGTACATCTAATATTTTAAGTATTCGTCATTCTATCCAATTCATTTTGTTTTAAATAAAAAAAACCGCCTCAAAAGAGGCGGTTTTACAACGGTTATATTTTTTGAAATTAACTATAAATCTTTCGCTTCCATAATTAATTCAGCTAAATCTTTTACTAATACAGTAGATTCTTTCTCAAAATGTTTTACCCCATCAGTCATCATTGTATTACAAAATGGGCAGCCAGTCGCAATAATATGCGGTTCTTTTTCTAACGCTTCTTCTGTACGCTCGACATTAATGTCTTTGTTACCTTTTTCTGGTTCTTTGAACATTTGAGCACCGCCTGCACCACAACATAGTCCACGTGTTTTACAACGTTTCATTTCAACTAATTCGGCGTCTAATTTTTCAATTAGTTCACGAGGTGCTTCGTACACATCATTTCCTCGACCCAAATAACATGGATCATGGAATGTGATTCGTTTACCTTTGAATGTTTCAGAACCTTCTAATTTCAATTTACCTTCGTTGATTAATTGTTGAAGATATTGCGAGTGATGTAGGACTTCGTAATCTCCTCCTAAACTTGGGTATTCGTTTTTCAAAGTATTGAAACAATGCGGACAAGTTGTAACAATTTTTTTTACCTCGTAAGCATTCAAAACTTCAATATTCATCATCGCTTGCATTTGGAAAACAAATTCGTTTCCTGCTCTTTTTGCGGGGTCCCCCGTACAAGATTCTTCTGTCCCTAAAACTGCAAATTCGACTCCGATGTTATTTAAAATTTTAACAAATGCTCTTGTTATTTTTTTAGCTCTATCATCAAAACTTCCGGCACAACCAACCCAGAACAAAACTTCTGGTTGTTTACCTTCGGCCATATATTGAGCCATTGTTTTAACTGTAATATTTGACATATTTTTTTGTGTTATTTGATTGGATTTGATTTAATGATTACCATCATCAAAAACCTGAATGGAAACATTTTTTTCAACCAAATCTGTAAATTTACCATTGTATCGTGTTGCTTTTACTAAATGGTTGTCTACCCAATGGTAATTTCCTCCACGAGGTTTTCCCATTAAAAGTCCATGATATTTAAAACCATGTTTTTTCAACCAAATTTCTGTGTATTCACGATGTTCTTCTATACGTGATGTAAAAAATGTGATAATATGCCCTTCATCATACCATTTATTCAATGTTTCTAAAGCATCTGGATAAACAGCAGCAGTTAACATACGTTCTGGTTCTTCGTTGGGAATATCATCGCAAATTGTTCCATCAATATCAATTAAATAATTCTTGATATTTTCTGGTAAAATAGGACTTACTCTTTCTCCGTTTTCAATTTTTTCCTCTAAGAAATTTTCCATGTGTTGTGTTTGTGATATGTTTAAATTAATAATTCTTCGAGAATGAGTAATTGTATTTTACAAATTAATCGTTTGCCCAGTTCAATCTATCTGCATTGTTAAATTGCCAAGGAGCTCCATTATTTTCGACATTTGTCATCATCATATTTAACTCTTGTGGCGCAGCAGATTGTTCCATGACTAAATAACGACGCAAATCAACGATGATTGATAATGGATCGATATTTACTGGACAAGCTTGTGCACAGGCATTACAAGATGTACACGCCCATAATTCCTCTGGTGTAATGTAATCATTGACAAGCATTTTTCCATCATCAACAAACTTCCCATTTGTGTCGATATTTTTACTTACTTCTTCTAAACGATCACGTGTATCCATCATAATTTTACGAGGAGATAGTTTTTTACCTGTTAAATTTGCTGGACATTCGGCTGTACAACGACCACATTCTGTACATGTATAGGCATTAAGTAATTGCACTCTGTTTAAATCAAAAATATCTTTTGCACCAAATGTTTCAGGTTCGCCTTGTGGTTCAGCGGGTGCTGCATATGGATCTGCATTAGGATCCATCATCATTTTTACCTCATCTGTTACAGCTTGTAAGTTGTTGAATTCTCCTTTTGGTTCCAATTTAGAAAACCAAGTATTTGGAAAAGCCAAAACGATGTGAAGATGTTTTGAATAATATAAATAATTTAAGAAAAAGAAAATCCCAATGATGTGAAACCACCAAGCTGCTCTTTCTATAAGTGTAATAAATGTAACATCATCAAACTGACTAATTATTGGGGCTGTTAGCCAAGATGAGATAGGAAAAGATCCTACTTTTGCATAATGTTCTGCTCCCATTGCTTGTAGTACTTGATCTGCACCATTCATTGTAAATAAGGCTAACATAAATGCAATTTCCATAATAAGAATATAATTTGCATCGTCTTTTGCCCAACCTTTCATTTCTGGTTTCCAGAAACGTCCAACTTTTACGACATTTCTTCTGAAAAGGAAAATGATACATGAAATCATAACCAAAAAGGCTAAAATTTCGAAAAATGCAATCATTCCGTTATAGAAACTTCCTAAGAAACTAAGCACACGGTGCGTTCCAAACACACCATCGATAATAATTTCTAAAACTTCGATGTTGATTAAAACGAAACCTACATATACAAAAATATGCAAGATTCCTGCTAACGGACGTACCGTCATTTTACCTTGTCCTAACGCGACACGTGCCATCGTTTTCCATCTTTCAGCTGGATGGTCGAAACGATCAATTTCTTTTCCTAATTTGATATTACGTATCAGTTTCTTTACATTTTTTGCAAAGAACCAAATACTCCCAATCATAATTAAGAGAAAAATTACATTTGGAATGTACTTCATCATTTTTTATTAGTCTTTTTTGTGAGTTTTGAGTTTTAATATTTTTTTTAATCCATGTTATGGTTGTACTGGTTGTTTTTTACCAAAAACAGAGATATTAACATAGCGACTTGGATTTTTCTTTAAATCTTCAACCAACGCATTCATATTTTTAATAGTAGCTTCCAATTCATTGGCAAGCGTTTCATCTTTTGCTAATTTTCCTAAAGATCCTTTTCCATTGTTCATGTCTTCTAACAAGATATTCAAATTATTGGATGCTTTTTCAAAATTTTTGATTACTTGATCCAACTCTAATGCATTCAATTTATCTGCAGTTTCACCAAATTTATCAACTGTAGCTTTTGCAGAAGCCATTGTTGCGTTTGCATTGTTAAGTGTCGAATTTAATGTTTTTTCATTAGTTTCAATCAAACGATTTGCACTATTTGATGTTGCTGTTAATGATTTTGCAGTTTTATCAAACGAATCAATTGTATGGTTTAAATTTCTCAACATGGCTTTAATATCTTGCTGAGTTGATGGATCTAATACATTGTTTACACTTCCTAATGTTTGATTAAAGCTTAATAAAACACTGTCCAATTTTGCTTGCGTTGGCGTTAATTGCTTTGACAAACCGTCTAACATTCCTCCTGCAATTCGTCCTTGTAAAAAATCTCCGTCTTTTGCAATATCTGGTCCGTAATCCAACAATAGGCGAACCTCTGGGCCAGACATAATTCCTGGTTCATAAATTTCCGCTACTGTTTTCTTCGAAAACTCGATGTCTTTTTCTACAGAAATCACCACTTCAAAATAAATTGGTTTGGCTGTATCTATAATTTTGATTTCTTTCACCTGACCTACTCTCAAACCGTTTACAGAAACAGGTTTTGAAGGTGCTAATCCATTTACATTTTCGTATTTCACTGTAAATAAACGTCCTGATGAAAAGATATTTTGTCCTTTCAAAAAATTGAACAACATAAAGAAACCTACTAAGGTTAACAAGGTTATGATTCCAATTTTGAATTCTTTAGATAATTTCACTTGATATGATTTTATGCAAAAATAAAATTTAATTTGTAAAGAAACACTTTATATTACGCTTACATTGGTTCTTCACCATTAAATGTAACGATAAACGCATTTCTAAAACCTTTATCTTGAACTTGTTTCAATGTTTTTTGAGCTGCTTCCATTGTTTTATCTGCACCAAAATAATATTTTTGGAGTCCACCTTCTTTCACCCTCAATACATTTGTAAGTCCATTGAATTTATCGTCTTTATCTCTATATTTTTTATTAGATGTCATGAATTGTACTCGGTAGTTTTTACCACCTTCTAATTTTTTATTTGTTTCAAATTCAACAATTTTAGCACCTGAAAAACCTTTACGTTTTACTGTTTGCAACAAATCATCTGCTCGGGATTGTAAATCTGTTTCACCATAATAGTACACATATTTATCTCCTTCTTGAATAACATCTAAATCTGTTAAACCCCTCAACTGTGGCGACGTAGCAGAAAATTTCATCTTAGATTCCATTACCTTGATCTTCAATTTTTTTCCTTCTACAGGTTTTTCAACTTTTTTTACAGATTTAGGTTTTTCTTCCTCATATTCTATTCCACTTCTTCGATCGTATTCTTTCTTGAATTGTTTGAACGCTTCATAAATTGTTTGAGTTGACTGCTCTTTTCCTTCGTTAGAGGCCAAATAGTTTCCTTCATCATAATTCGAAATAAATCCTAACTCTACCAAAACTGAAGGTGAAGCATTTCCTCTTAAAACGTGGAAATTTGCTTGTTTCACTCCTCTACTTTTTCTAAAATCACGGTTTACAAAACCTTTTTCGACTAAATCTGCAAAACGAATCGATTGCTCTTTATAAGCTGCATTCATAATTTCGAAAGCAATAACAGCCTCAGGATCATTTGGATTAAATTTTTCGTAACGTTCTTGATCTTTTTCTAAAAACACAACTGAGTTCTCGCGTTTCGATACTTCGTCTGTTTCGTTTGATCTTTTCAATCCCATCACAAATGTTTCTGTACCCGTCGCACTTTTATTATCAGCCGAATTACAATGAATGGAAACAAATAAATTTGCATGATTATCATTCGAAATTTTTGTACGTTCCCACAATTCTAAAAAAACATCTGTATCGCGTGTTAAAATAACTTTAACATCTTTGTGATTTTTCTTTATTAATTCTGCTAATCTTTTCGAAACATCTAACGTGATATTCTTTTCATAATCAGCGACTCCCCTTGCTCCAACATCTTTACCACCATGACCAGCATCTATAACAATTACAAAATTTTGTTTTTTTTGAGCAAATGAAAGTGTAGAAAATACCAACATCATCGCAAAAAATAAATACTTTTGTATGTTAATCATTTTTAAACTCATACTATAGGTTTGTTTTTTTGATTAATTTTGACGCAATTTATAAAAAATAAGTTTTTCAATTTGTTTACAAAGGCAATTAAATCGATTTTATTTTTTAGTCCAGTTATGGTTTGCACCATTTCTTTTGGACAAGTTAAGCAAAATAATAACGATAAAGATCACTCTAAAATTGTTTCTGATTCTGTGAAATTAGATACGATTATCCCTGTAAAAGAGAAATTAGAGTTTGTAGTAGAGCACAGTTCTGAAGATGAAATTCATAACCGTAAAAAACGTATGACTTACCTTTTGCGTAAGGCACATGTTGTTTATGGTGACATGACTATTGATGCCGATTACATAGAATTAAACTGGGATACGGGTGATGTATATGCCGAAGGTAAACGTGATTCTATTGGTAACATTATTGAAAAAACGAAGTTTACACAAGGTCAACAAGAAATTTTGCAAGATGCTTTCAAAGTAAATTTCAAAACGAAAGTCGGAATTGCGTATAACATTCGCATGACACAAGAAGAAGGAATTATTATTGCTGATAAAGCCAAGCGCGTCAACGATTCGGTTATGTTATTGAAACGTGCTGATTTTACAACGGATACTTATTTTAAAGAAGGAAAAGATACACGTCCAGATTATTTTCTTCGTGCCAAAGAAGGAAAAATGATTGATAAAAATGGTAAGAAAACCTTGATTACCGGACCTATTAATATGTGGATTTATGATGTTCCTACCCCTTTAGCATTACCATTTGGGTATATTCCAGCAATGGGCGCAAAACGTGCAGCTGGAATCTTAATGCCACGTCCAGGTGAACGTACAAATCTTGGTTTCTTTATCGAAGATTTAGGTTTTTATGTTCCATTTGGTGATAATTTCGATTTAAAACTTTCTGGAGATATTTACACAAAAGGTAGTTGGGCAGCGAGAGCTGAATCGAATTATAAAAAACGTTATAAATACAATGGTAGACTATCGGCAAATGTAGAAAATCGATTAACTGGAATTAAAGGAATTACAGATGGAGCAAATGCATTCTCTAAACAAAATCTGTTTGGTGTAATGTGGTCGCATAGTCAAGATCCTAAAGCAAATCCGTATTGGTTATTCAACGCAAATGTCAACTTTTCGAGTTCAAAATACTACCGAGAATCTGTACGAAATCAGTACATTAATACAGGAGATGTTTTCACAAATAATGTCAACTCATCTATTAACTTGACGAAGAACTTTGAGAACGCACCCTTAACAGCTCAATTGAGTATGTCGCATTCTCAGAACTACAATACGGGTGATATTAACATTGCATTTCCTCGTCTTAACTTAACCATGTCTCGTATTTTTCCATTTGCAAAGAAAAATATGCCAAAAGAAGGTTTATTACAAAACCTTGGACTAACGTATAGTATGCAAGCTGGAAACGAAGTGAACACAAATGATAACGATATTTTCACAGATAAAATGTGGAAAGAACAAATGCGTATGGGTGCAAATCACAAAATTGGTTTACAGACAGGAATAACACTTGCTAATTATTTTCCATTAACCTTATCATCAGATTACAATGAAGTTTGGGGTGATAATCGTTTAATTAAACGTTACAATTCAGTGAATGGAAAAATTGAAGACACAACTTTAAAAGGATTTAATTCGTATCGAACATTTAATTTCAATGCTTCTGTTTCAACGAATATTTATGGCTTATACCTTAATCCTAACAAAGATGCTAAAATCTTAGGTATTCAACATGTGATTACGCCTTCAATTGGCTATAGTTACACACCAGATTTTCAAGGTGAGTCTTGGGGATATTACAAAGCTTACAAAGATCAAAATCAAGAAGAAATTTGGTACAATCAATACCAAGACATGTTGTATGGTGTAGGAATTCCAGGATTGACTAATTCCTTAAATTTTGGACTTTCGAACAATTTAGAGATGAAAGTAAAAAATGATAATGATCCGAAAGGTTTCAAAAAAGTAAAGATTTTTGAATACTTACGTTTAAGTTCATCCTATAATTTTTCTGCAGAAGAATTCAAACTTTCTCCTATAAATATTAATGGTATGACTTCTTTATTTGACCGAAAAGTTAATGTTCAATTTTCATCAACCGTAAATCCATACAAAATTAGACGCTACATCAATGCTTCTGGTAATGAAGTTGCAGAATATGTTGACAAAATGGGATTAGGAGATCTTCGTATTTCGAATATGACATTAGGAACTGGATATACATTTGACAACAGTACATTTGGTGGAAAAGGTTTCGATGCCAAGAACTATAAAAAAAGAGGAACCGTACGTGACGAAAATTTCTATTACGACAGCGATAATTACGCACAATTCGCTATTCCATGGAGTTTAACGGCTAACATCAGCTATAACTACACAAAAGGAACACAGCGAAAAGGAGATAGCACAGGTTCTATTGCATTGAATGGTAAAATCTCTCCAACACCTTATTGGGCAATTTCAGCTAACGCTACATACGATTTTATTACGAATGAGATCACCTATGTTCGTTTCGGATTTGAACGAGATTTACGTAGTTTTACTTTATCGTTTAACTGGACTCCAATGGGAACTTACAAAAGTTATGATTTCTTCATCGGAATCAAAGCTTCGATCCTACAAGATTTGAAGTATAACGACAGATCAAGACTTAATTACTAAAAATATCAAAACATGAAAAAACAAATTATTCATACGAACAAAGCGCCACAAGCTATCGGACCATATTCGCAAGGAGTAAAATACAATGGTTTTCTTTACACTTCAGGACAAATTCCTTTTAATGTAGAGAAAAACGAATTAGTAACATCAAGCATTCAAGACGAAGTACACCAAGTCATGAAAAACGTTATCGCTATTCTTGAAGAAGGCGGCACAACAATAGATAATGTTGTAAAAACAACAATTTTCGTAAAAGATTTAAACGATTTTAATGCCGTAAATGAAGTGTATGCTTCTTATTTCAATGATACAAATTACCCTGCGCGAGAATGTGTAGAAGTTGCTCGTTTACCCCGCGATGTAAATGTAGAAATATCTGTAATTGCGATTGCAGACTAATAAATAATTATGCTTAAAGACAAAACTGTATTAAGAAACACTATTGCTGTAATTGTAGGATTAATTGTCATCTATGCAATTCTTCAATTTGGACTTATATACAATGCGAACAGATTACATTGGGATGATAAAATTTTCCCTGAATGGCGACATGTCATCAAATACTTTTCGCACGGAGAAGGAAAAAATTTTAAAGTTCAATTCTTTGGATCAATGTTAGCAATTAGCGGAATTGCTGCTTTAGTTGGAGGTGTCATCACCGCATTACTTGTAAAAAAAGCAAAACAAGCCTACACCATGTTTGTCGGTTTTATTGTTTTAATCGTAGCATTAGGTGATGTATTATTCACACCTTACCACCCAACTTGGTACGAAATTGCTATTTGTCCTGTTTTATTCTTTTCATCATGGATTGGAGGTTTAATTGTAGATTTGATTTACAAAAAGTTTTTCAAAAAACACAAACCATCAAGCCAATCTTATTAAAATTAAATTATGTCTGAAAAAGATAGAAAACCAAGAGTTGCCATTTCGATTGGCGATTATAATGGAGTTGGAATAGAAGTTATTCTAAAAACTCTACAAGAAAAAGAAATGACAGAGTTTTTTACTCCTGTTATTTTTGGCTCAACAAAACTCTTATCTTACCAAAAAGATAAATTAAAATTTGATCGAATCAATTTTCAAGGCATTCAAGATGCAAGTCAAATTGTTGACGGTAAAATAAACGTTGTTAATCTTTGGAAAGATCAAATCGATGTTCATTTTGGTAAAATAACCAAAGAAGCTGGCGAACATGCTTATCAATCTCTAAAAGCTGCAACACAGTCTGTAACAGATGGCTTTACTGATGTTTTAGTAACCGCTCCTATAAACAAAGACAATATTCAGTCCGAAGATTTTAATTTTCCTGGACATACAGAATTTCTGGGTGCAGTTTGGGGAGGAAAACCCTTAATGTTTCTGGTTTCAGAAAAACTAAAAGTCGGTTTGGTTACACAACACATTCCAATAGGTGAAGTAGCAAAAAACATTCATACAAAATCTGTTTACGCTAAAATTCAACAAATTCATAAAAGTTTAGTAGAAGATTATGCAATTTCAAAACCAAAAATTGCAGTTCTTGGACTTAACCCTCACGCTGGTGATAATGGTTTGTTGGGTTCTGAAGAAAAAGAAATTATTTCTCCTGTTATCGAACGATGTATCAACGAAAATCAATTGGTCTTCGGCCCTTATTCAGCTGACAGCTTTTTTAGTCCCCATAATTTAGATGCATTTGATGCTGTTTTAGCAATGTATCACGATCAAGGTTTGGTAGCCTTCAAAACCATCAGTTTTGATGAAGGTGTAAATTATACAGCTGGATTAAAATTTGTTCGTACCTCTCCTGATCATGGAACAGCTTACGATATTGCAGGAAAAGGAATTGCAAACGAAGAATCTTTTAAAGAAGCTATTTTTACAGCAATTGAATTGTTCAAAAACCGAAACGAATATCAAGAGTTAACTAAAAATGTATTGCAACATATTCCTCTAAAACTAGAGAAAGGCGATAATAAAGAATAAAAATTTAAAATAAGTTGTAAAGAGCTATTAATTTTAAATAAATTAGATTATCTTTGCACACCTTTTTGTGGTATGGACAAGTTGAAAAATTATAATATTATATTTACAAGCTTGCCTTTTGGTAAGAGTAATTTTACGTTCGAATTATCACAATCGTTCTTTGATTTATTTGAAATTGAGCAAGATTTTGAAAATCCTACGATGATTGTATCAATCATTTTAGATAAAAAATCAACAATGCTCGAGTTAGAAATTAGCTTAAAAGGAAACATTACTGTTCCTTGCGATCTAACTGGAGAATTGTTTCAGCAAGAAATTTCGAATAATGCAGAATTAATTGTTAAATTTGGCGACGAGTTTGACGATACTGATTTTGAAATTTGGGTTATTCCTCGTGAAGAATACCAAATCAACCTTGCACAAATTCTTTATGAATTAGCAATGTTATCAGTACCAACAAAACGAATTCATCCTGATGTTTTAAATGGAGAAAGTAATTCTGAAATGATAGACTTACTTGATCAGTATAGCATTTACGAATTAGACGAAGATGCAGAAAACGATGAGGATGAGGATGACAACGATAATGGTGATGACGACGATAATGACGACATTGATCCACGTTGGGCAAAATTGAAAGATTTGAAACCTTAATTGGTTTTTATTATTAAAATAAATTATAGAAATAAAGAAAAAAAGTAGTTAGATATGGCACATCCTAAGAGAAGACAGTCGTCAACAAGAAGAGATAAACGTAGAACACACTACAAAATCGAAGCTCCTCAATTAGCAATCGATAAAACAACTGGTGAAGCACATTTATACCACAGAGCTCATTGGTCTGACGGGAAATTATACTACAAAGGAAAAGTAGTATTAGAAAAAGTACAAGAAGTTACTGAATAATATAATCTTATAAAGATTTTGAAGCTGTTTCTATAAAAGAAACAGCTTTTTTTATTTTTTTTTCAATACCTTTGAAATCGTTTTATTAAAACAAACATAAAGGTCAAATAAAAAAACCGCATTATATGGACATTAAAGACATTCAAAATTTAATTAGATTCGTATCAAAAGCAGAAGTTGCTGAAGTAAGCATCAAACAAGATGACATCGAGATTAAAATCAAAACTTTAGCAAGCGTACCTGCGCAAGTTGCGTCTCAACAATTTTATGTACCTCAAGCTCCTGTAGCACAAGTTGCAGCGCCACAAGAGCCAGCTGCTGCACCAGCAAACAACTCTACGGCTCCATCAGAAGAAGAAAACAGCAATTTAATCACAGTAAAATCTCCTATGATTGGAACATTTTACCGTTCAGCTGGCCCAGGAAAAGAACCTTTCGTAGGTGTAGGTGACTCTATCGCTCCAGGTAAAGTATTATGTATTGTTGAAGCAATGAAATTATTCAACGAAATTGAATCTGAAGTTTCTGGTAAAATTGTTAAAATCTTAGTGGACGATGCAAGTCCAGTTGAGTACGATCAACCATTATTCTTAGTTGATCCAGCTTAATCAATTACATCTAAAAAATTATGTTTAAGAAGATATTAATCGCTAATAGAGGTGAAATTGCAATGCGTATTATACGTACTGCAAAAGAAATGGGAATCAAAACGGTTGCTGTTTACTCTAAAGCGGACGAAACATCTTTACACGTACGTTTCGCAGACGAAGCGGTGTGTATTGGTCCTGCTCCAAGTAAAGATTCATACCTAAAAATGGCTAACATCATCGCGGCTGCAGAAATTACAGACGCGGATGCTATTCACCCAGGTTATGGATTCTTATCTGAAAACTCTACTTTTTCTAAAATCTGTGCATCTAACGGAATCAAATTCATTGGAGCGCCTGCTGATAATATCGACCGTATGGGAGATAAAGCAAATGCTAAAGCTACAATGAAAGAAGCAGGAGTACCTGTTGTTCCTGGCTCTGACGGTTTGTTAGAAAGCTATGAACAAGCTTTAGAGGTTGCGCGCGAAATAAAATACCCTGTAATGATGAAAGCTACTGCTGGTGGTGGTGGTAAAGGGATGCGTGCAATTTGGAAAGAAGAAGATTTGTTACACGCATGGGAATCTGCTCGTACAGAAGCTGCAGCAGCTTTTGGTAACGACGGTATGTACATGGAAAAATTGATTGAAGAACCTCGTCATATCGAAATTCAAGTTGCAAGTGACCAAAACGGTAAAGCTTGTCACTTATCTGAGCGTGACTGTTCTATTCAACGCCGTAACCAAAAATTAGCAGAAGAAACTCCTTCTCCTATTATGACAGACGATTTACGTCAACGTATGGGTGAAGCAGCAGTTAAAGCTTGTGAATATATCGGTTATGAAGGTGTTGGTACAATTGAGTTTTTAGTTGATAAACACGGAGACTTCTACTTTATGGAGATGAATACTCGTATCCAAGTAGAACACCCAATTACAGAACAAGTAACAGGATTCGACTTAGTTCGCGAACAAATTATGTTAGCAGCTGGAGAACCTATTTCTGGTCAAAACTATTACCCTCAAGGACATTCAATCGAATGTCGTATCAATGCAGAAGATCCATACAATGACTTCCGTCCTTCTCCAGGAAAAATTACAAATATTAACATTCCTGGTGGTAATGGTGTTCGCGTAGATACACACGTATACGCTGGATATACAATTCCACCTAACTACGATTCAATGATTGCAAAATTAATCGTAACAGCACAAACACGTGAAGAAGCAATTCAGAAAATGAAACGTGCATTAGGTGAGTTTTATATTGAAGGTATCAAAACAACAATTCCTTTCCATTTACAATTAATGGATCATCCAGATTTTGTAGCAGGAAACTATACAACGAAATTTATGGAAGATTTTAAGTTTGATGAATCTTACGCAAATTACGGAGAACTATAAAATTATAGCATTCTAAATATAAAAGTCCAGTAGATTATTCTGCTGGACTTTTTTTATGTCAATCTGACAGTTGATTTCTATTGGCTTAATTATTGAAAATATCAATCAAAATTTGTGAATAATAAATTATAATCAAGACAACTAAAAATCTAAATCTAAACAATTTGATAAGATTCAATCTCAATTGTTAATTTATAGAGAATGAATTGCTTGGATTTTCATTTTCTTCTATTAAAAATGATTAAAATTTTATACATTTGCACTCCAAATTTAAGGTAGATGAATATTACTAAAAATACAACAGACAAATTAAACGCAGTATTAACTGTAACTGTTGACAAGGCAGATTATCAAGAGAAAGTAGTTGATGTATTGAACCAATACAGAAAAACAGCTAACATCAAAGGATTCCGTAAAGGGCAAGTTCCAATGAGTTTTGTAAAAAAACAATACGAGCAAGCTGTTATTTTTGATACAGTTAACGAAATCTTACAAAAAAGTGTTTCTGACTACATCAACACAGAAAAATTATCAATCTTAGGAAATCCAGTTCCTGTAATGAAAGAAGTTGATTGGAATGCTGATCAATTATCATTTGATTTCGAATTAGGATTAGCTCCTGAATTTGAGGTTGACTTATCTAAAGTTGAAGTTGAAAGCTACAAAGTAAAAGTTGCTGAAGACGAAATCCAAAAATATGTTGACAACTTCGCTGCTCGTTTTGGATCATTAAAATCATTAGCTGAAGCTGAAGCTGAAGCAGTATTAAAAGTAGAAGCTGCTGTAGAAGGTCAAGAAGCTAAACCAACATTTATCCGTTTAGAAGAATTAAAAGATGCTTCTGCATTTATTGGTAAAAAAGTTGGTGATGTTGTAGAAGTAAATTCTAACGATATTTTTGACACTGCTGAAGAAGCTGCTCAACAATTGAACACAGAAGTTACTGAAGAAGGAACTAAAGTAACTTATACAATCAAAGAAATTAACAAAGCAGAAAAAGCAGAAGTTAACCAAGAATTATTTGATAAAGTTTATGGAGAAGGAGCTGTAGATTCAGAAGAAGCTTTCCGTAACAAAATCAAAGAAGAGTCAGAAAACATGTACAACAAAGAATCTGACAAACAAATTATCAACGATGTTGTCGCTAAATTACTAGAGACAGTTCAGTTTGATTTACCAACAGAATTTTTAACTAAATGGTTAATTTCTTCTAACGAAAATGTAACTTCTGAAGAGCAAGCAAAAGAAGAATTGGCTAAAATGGACAAAGGTTTACGTTACCAATTAATCGAAGCTAAAATTGCTGAATTGAATAATGTTGAAGTAAATGCTGAAGAAGTAAAAGAAGCTGCTTTTGCTGCGATCAAAGATCAATTAAAAATGTACGGTCAAAATTCTATTCCAGAAGATACATTACAACAAATTGCAATGTCTGCTTTACAAAATCAGGAAGAATACAACCGTTTATCATACCAAGTGTTTACAGACAAAATGTTAGACATCTTTAAAAACAATGTAAAATTGAACGAAAAAGAAGTAACATTTGACGAGTTTGTTGACATCATTACTGAAAAAAATAAAGAATTGGCAGAAGCTTAATCACTTCTAAAAAATTCTTTATACCTTTCATTTAAAATCTAAATTGAATAATGAAAAACGTAGGAGAAGAATTTAAAAAATATGCGCTGTTAGACAAAGGAATTAGCTCTTTACATATGGAGAGTTATATCCAAAACACAACGCCTTACATTGTTGAAGAAAGAAAATTGAACGTTGCACAAATGGACGTTTTCTCTCGATTGATGATGGATAGAATTATCTTTTTAGGAACAGGAATCGATGATCAAATTGCAAACATCATTCAAGCGCAATTATTGTTCTTAGAAAGTGTAGATGCCACAAAAGACATTCAAATTTATGTTAACTCACCAGGTGGTGGTGTATATGCAGGATTAGGGATTTACGACACGATGCAGTTGGTAAAACCTGATGTTGCGACAATTTGTACAGGTATGGCCGCTTCTATGGGAGCAGTTCTATTATGTGCAGGAGCAGCAGGAAAACGTTCGGCTCTAAAACACTCTCGCGTGATGATTCACCAACCATTAGGTGGTGCTCAAGGTCAAGCAACTGATATGGAAATCACATTGAAAGAAATCTTGAAATTGAAAAAAGAATTATACGACATTCTTGCAACCCATTCTGGTCAAACTTTCGAGCAAATCGAAAAAGATGGTGAACGTGATTACTGGATGACTTCTATAGAAGCAAAAGAATATGGAATGATTGACGAAGTTTTATTACCTCGAAAATAATTTCTAATTCAAAAATTATAATAAAAAAGGATTCTAATTATTTAGAATCCTTTTTTATTTTCTACAAGTAAAAACGTAGTAAATCAATAGAAATGAGTAAAAAACAACAGTTATAAAAAGCAGATTATAAAGCCCTATATAAACATACTTAAAAACATCTACAAATTAACAAAGAAATATTTTCTATCTAAAACAAAATAAGTACCTTTGCAGCTTAATTAAGTATAAAAAATTGGAAGAAAATAAGTGCTCTTTTTGCGGAAAAAGCAGAAACGAAGTAAATATTTTAGTGTCTGGAATTGACGGTAATATTTGTGATAATTGTATTGAGCAAGCGCATGGTATTGTTTTAGAAGAATCGAAATTTAATGCAAATAACGATTTGATAAAACCTCTAACTTTAAAATCACCTAAAGAAATTAAGGAGTTTTTAGATGATTATGTGATTGGTCAAGATCAGGCAAAAAAAATATTGTCTGTTGCAGTTTACAATCACTATAAAAGAATATTACTGGACAAAGATAATGATGTTGAGATTGACAAATCGAACGTTATTTTAGTTGGAGAAACTGGAAGTGGAAAAACATTATTAGCAAAAACAATTGCTAAATTATTAAATGTACCATTTGCAATTGTTGACGCAACTGTATTGACAGAAGCAGGATATGTAGGAGAAGATGTAGAAAGTATTTTAACTCGACTTTTACAAGCTGCAGATTACAATTTAGAACTTGCTGAAAAAGGGATCGTTTTTATCGACGAAGTAGATAAAATAGCACGAAAAAGCGATAATCCTTCTATTACTAGAGACGTTTCTGGAGAAGGCGTTCAACAAGCTTTACTTAAAATTCTGGAAGGAACTGTGGTTAATGTTCCACCAAAAGGAGGACGTAAACACCCTGACCAAAAATTTATAGAAGTTAATACAAAAGATATTTTATTTATAGCTGGAGGTGCTTTTTCTGGAATTGAAAAACACATTGCAGATCGTTTGAAAAAACATGTAATTGGTTTTAAAAACGACGATCAAAAAGAAGTCGAAAATCTTTTGGACGAAGTAAACGCACAAGATTTGAAAAACTTTGGTATTATTCCAGAATTAATTGGACGTTTGCCTATTATTACTTATCTTAAAGCGTTAGATAAAGAAGCGATGAGAGCTATTTTGACAGAACCAAAAAACTCGCTTATCAAACAATATACAAAGCTATTTGCCTTAGATGAAAAAGAGCTTATAGTGACGGACGAAACCCTAAATAAAATTGTAGACCGTGCCAATGAATTGGGTTTAGGAGCTCGTGGATTACGAGCAGTTACGGAAGAAATTTTTACAGACTTAATGTATAACATTAAAGATTTACCAGAGAAGGTTATAATATAATTAATTGTATAGTAACTTTTTAATAAAAATTTTTATATTTGTAATGAAATTATTTAGTAATTTTAAAGAGACCAACCAAAAATAATATAATATATGAAAAAGAATCTACTTGCTTTAGTCGCACTTAGTGCGATGTATAGTGCTTCTGCACAAGACACATATATAAAAGATGCAGTTATCGTTAAAGTAAATCCAAGTACTTTATTCTATAATGGAGGAAATGTAAATGTTACGACTGATGCTATTGATGGAACTACTGAAAAAATAATTAATGAAGGAAACATTCAAGTTAGAGGTAATTTTAATAACCAAAATACTATTGGTAAAAACTTCGTCAATAAGTACAGTACTAGTACGGAATATGGTCAATTAATAATTAATCAAGCATCTTCTGTTTCTGGACAATTAGCAATCGAAAGATCTAATATCAATCCATCTCTAAATGATTATTACCCATTTGGTTTACCTTATCAAGATGATAAAATTGAAAATATAATTAATAATATTACTTCTAACTCTTCTACATTTAGAGGAGAGTGTGCTGTAAATTCGAACTGTGGAACTAACAGATATAACCAAACGATACTTGCTTGGGATGTTAAAGAAACAGAATATGATAATGTTCCTAAAGGAACAGATGTAGTTGCTGGTGCTAACTACACTATTAATACAATGAATGGTGCCTTTAAAAGTTTTCTTGAAGGAATATCAGCTTCAAATAAATTCGCTACTTACGGTAAGCCAAATAACAAAGCTGTAACATTAAACAATGTCGAAAGTGGAATTGTAAATAAAACTAAAGAACAGTTTTCTGAATTAACTTGGGGTAATTGGAAAAATCTTAGAAATAATTATAACGAGGAGTTCGTATCATACTTAGGAAATAATGCTCCTGATACAAATTCTCGCTATGGAAAGAATTTACATCGTTTTTCAAATCCATTTACATCAAATTTGGATTTAAGTGATGTATCTATTGCTAATTCTTGGATAAAATTTGTTGTTAATGGAGCGATTAAAGGTCCTACTGAAACTTTTGAACCTACTACAATTAAATTCAGAATACATAAATTAGCTAATAATTACTCTGTTAACTGGGATGATCAAACAGGTGGAAGTAATACTAACACGACTAGAATTACTGCTTATTTACAAAAATCTGAAACTGGAGCTAATCCATATTTTTGGGCAGGAAATCCTGACGCTTTAATAGTTAAACCATTTGAGTACTTCGAAATTGATTACTATACAATGCTTAAAGCTAATAATGGTGGTAGTAATATCGTTACAGCAAATTTTAATATAGCGGATAGACAAAAAACTTTTATTTATGACTTTACAAATGGAAGCACTTCAGGCCTTTATGCTAGATCGAGTAACGACACAAGTAGTTATAATTTACTAGAAGATACAAGCTTACAAAGTAAAGGTTTAATTGCAGGTAATGATTTTACTCAGTTAGAATTATTTTTATTGGAAGATAATTCAATACTTGGAGATGCTGCTTATTTAGTGAACTCAAATTTTTATACTACAGGGAATTCAGTAAATGAATCTATTTCAAAAAATCCAATATTCATTTTTGAAGAAAAAAATGATGGAACTATTGTAACTAACTCACAAACTTTATTGAACCAATTTAACTCGCTAGATTATATAGGAAAACCAATCGGTATTGGATTTAATAATTTAATTGAAGGGCATAACTATACGATCAATTTAAGATTATTTGAACAATCAATTTTAAATAGAGTGGATAACTTTTCTGTCGGTAAATACTATTTATTAGATAAATCTAAAAATAATGTTGTTGAAGTAGATGCTAATACTCAGATAAAATTTGTTGCAAATCCTAACATAAATGATCAATTTGAGCTTTATTGGAATGAAGCTCCTCTAGTTTTGGGAACTGATGATTTAAATAAAAATAATGCAACTTATATTTATAAAGATAAGACGAACAAATACGTTCGTTTTGAGGATAAAAATACAAATGCCAAGATTGAAATTTATGATATAACAGGAAGATTAATTTCTCGTAATGTAGATATTTCTACTAACTCAGATTACAAATTAAATCTTACTACAGGAGTACATGTAGTAGTTATTACATATAAAGATGGAAAAGTTGTATCTCAAAAAACAATTAATTAATAAACCGCTAACCTTATGAAAAATTTTAGATTACTACTAACCTTATTTATATTTAATGTATTTGCTCTAACAACATATGCTCAAGGGTGCGATCCTCTAGATCCAGATTGTGGTCCACCACCTCCAGATACAAATACTCCTGGAAATCCAGCAACTCCAATCGATGAGTATACAATTTATTTAATTGGATTTGCAATTGCAGTAGCTGTTGTATATTTCGCTATGAACAAATACAAAAAATCTTTGATTTAATTAATAATAATCATACTTTTAAACCTCAATCAAATGATTGAGGTTTTTTTATATCACAAAAAATTATGAAAAATAAATTTTTAATTCCTCTTATTGTTTTAGGAAGCTCTGTTTTTGGACAGTTTACAATTTCTGGTCAATTAGAAAATTACGCCAATAAACCAGTTTTAGTAAAGGTTTACGAAAATGCTGAATTGAAATTAATCAACAATTCCAAAACTGACAACAATGGTAATTTCACTGCAAAAGTACCATCAAAATACAATGGTTTTGTACGTATCAATTTACCAACAGGAGAAAATTTATCGTTACTGACAGATAACAAAGATTTGAAATTTAAAACAGTTACAGGTCAAGAAATAAATTCTAAACTTCAAGTTATTGAAGGTAGTGCACAAAATGAATATAATAAAGTTTTGGCGTTACAACCATTAAACGAAATTCAAAATCAAGTTTTTCCATATTTAATGCAAATGTATAAACCAACAGATGAGTTTTACACGGCAATGGTAAAAGAAGATAAACGAATCAATGATTTAAAAAGAAGTGAAAAATTTTCTGATTTGGTCACTTATATAAATGAGTTAAATGATCTAAAGCAACAAGCACAAAATAATAGAGATGCTTCGACTATAGAATCGATTCTGAATCATTTTTCAAATGACGATATTCGTTTGGAGCAATCTGGAATGTTTAATGATTTGATTTTTGCTTATATCAACACCAAATTATCTACTGCTGGAAACCAAAATATTGAAGATAATTTGATTGCTGCGACAGATGAAATTTTAGGTAAAACAAATATCGAAACAACAAGAGGTCAAAATGTTTTGACGGCAATTCTAAAATTTGTTCCAAAAAAAGAATATGCTAATTTTCATCAAAAATATGGTGAAAAAATAAATGGACTAAAAGGAAAAGTTACAGATCAATTAAAGAAGATAGCTGGTGTTAGTTTAATACAAGTTGGTCAACAGGTTCCAAATATCACATTTGATAAAGCTGTAAAGGGAAAGAAATCATTGTATGATATTAAAGCCAATCAAAAACTAATTGTATTTTGGGCATCTTGGTGTCCTGCTTGTCAACAAGAGGTTCCTCATATTAAAGAGTTTTACAAAGACTTTAAAGCAAAAGGTGGTGAAATAGTTGCAATCTCTTTAGACTATGATCAAAATGCCTTTGAAAGTGCTACAAAAGATTTCTCATGGTACAATTATTCTGATCTCTTGAGATGGGATTCACCAATTGCTACTGAATTTGGAATTGAATCTACTCCTACTTTATTATTAATCGATAAAGACAATAAATTAATCAAAAAAGTAAGTCATATTTCTGAATTAGAAGTATCGAAATAATCACAAATAAAAAAGCTACATTCCAATACACTGCCCCCAAAAAGTTAGACACTTTTGGGGGCATTTTTTATGACAAGAAAAGTAAAATATGGTGTAGCATT